>NZ_JBHMCY010000011.1:0-56971 GCF_042430725.1 Streptomyces cinereospinus
CTCCGCCCGTGCCCGGCGGCCACGGCCGGACCGGCAGGCCGGAGTCGGCCGCCGGGGCCGAAGCGGGCGGGCCGGACCGCGCCGGACGTACGGTGCGGCGACCGGGCGGGGTGCCCGGGACGGCCGCGGTCGTGGCCGAACACCTGGTCGTCGGCAATCCCGGATGACTGTCCCGTTGCCCATCGGGCAAGGATCCCCGTGAACGTGTTCGAGCAGGAGGGGAACCGACATCGGCACGCGGGCGGGGGACATGAAGAGGCAGGCACGAGGGGGCGGCCCCGCGGCGGCCGGGGCGTTCCCGGCGGGGACGGTGGAGGAAGAGGCCGACGGCGCGACGGCGCGGGCCCGCGCGCCGCAACTGCGGCGCAGACTCGGGCGGGCCGACCTGCGCGCGGTCCCGGAGGCCCGCAGGGAACTGCGCGACCTGCTGCGGCACTGGGGACAACCCGGCCGGGCGGAGATCGCGGAACTGCTCACCAGCGAACTCGTCACCAACGCGATCGTCCACACCGACGACGACGCGGTCCTGACGGCCACCGTCGGCCCCCAGGGACTACGGGTGGAGGTGCGGGACTTCGTGCCCGGCCGGCCCCGGCGGCGGGTGGCGCACAGCGACGAGGACACGCACGGGCGGGGGCTGGTGCTGGTGGAGTCCCTCGCGGACGCGTGGGGGGTGCGGCCGCACGAGGTGGGCAAGTCGGTGTGGTTCGAACTGGACGCGGACGCCGCCTGAACGGCACGGGGGTGCGGCCCCGGTCGGACCGCACCCCCGTCCGGTGACTAACCGAACTGCTGCTCGAGGTCCTTGAGCTTGCGCTCCAGGGAGTCCAGGCGCGGCAGGGCCATGGTGTCGTCCTCCGCGGTGAGGTCGACGGTGACCGGCTCAGCGCCGCTGCGCACGGGCTGCAGTGAGGGCCGCGCGCGGACGGGCAGTTGCTCCGCCGTGGATAGGGCAGGCTCCGCGGTGACACGCTCGGCGCCCTGCTCCACCGGGGGCAGCTCGGCCTGCCGTCCGCCGGCCCGGCCGACGAAGCCGCGCCCGTGGCCCCGGCTGATCGCCTTCAGCTGCGCCCGCTCCAGCCGCTCCTGCTCGCGCCGCCGCAGCCGCGCCTGGTCCTTCTGCCGCTTGTCCTCGCGCACCTCGTCGACCGCCTCGTCGAGGGTGCGGACGTTCTCCAGGAGCATCAGCGACCAGGCCCTGTACGTCTCACGCGGCGCCCGCAGCCAGCGGACGATGCGGATCTGCGGCAGCGGGCGCGGGATCAGGCCCTGCTCGCGCAGCGCGGCCCGGCGGGTCTGCTTCAGGGCGCGGTCGAAGAGGACCGCCGCCGACAGGGACATGCCCGCGAAGAAGTGGGGGGCGCCGTCGTGGCCGAGACCGCGGGGGGCGTGCACCCAGTTGAACCAGGCCGCCGCGCCCGCGAACGTCCACACCAGTATCCGGGAGCCGAGCGCGGCGTCACCGTGGCTGGCCTCGCGCACCGCGAGCACGGAACAGAACATCGCCGCGCCGTCCAGGCCGAACGGCACCAGGTACTCCCAGCCGCCGGAGAGGCCGAGGTTCTGCTGGCCGAAGCCGACGAGTCCCTTGAAGGAGAGGGCCGCGGCGACCGCGGCGCAGCAGAACAGGAGCACGTAGGAGGCGGTGCCGTACATGGCCTCCTTGCGCCTGCGGCGCTCCTCCATACGCTCCCACGAGTCGTCCGCGCTCGTGTCCTTCCCCGCGGAACGCTTGCCGCGCTGGAGTACCGCAACCGCCGTCAGCATGCCCGCGAGCAGTACGGCGCACGGAAGTAGCCAGTTCAGCGATATGTCGGTCAGTCTCATCTGGGGTCCCTTGCATTGGGATAGGGCGTAACGCCCGCCATGGTGGCCCAAACCCACCGGCCCTCAGGGGGTTTCGGGGCAAGAGGCCGCCAGCGAAGTGCAAGTGGGATGCCCGGGACGGCGTTCTGCTCGAACTGCCGCTTGAGGGGCGGGAGTTGAGTTCGAACAAGACTACCCGTACGGGTGGTTCTTGGGAAAGTTCCCGCGACTCGTGAGGAAGTTGTGAACTCATCATCCGGGTGGGGCCGCACGGGCGGGCCGTGCGCGGACGATCTTACGGCACGTCACGGGGTGGGAGTGACACCGGGCGGCAGGCTCAACCGGAGGCGGCGGCCAGCAGCTTGGTGACGCGGTCCGCGTCGCAGGTGCGCGGGCAGGTGGCGCAGGCGTCGTCGGGGCGGAGCGTGTAGAACATGCAGCAGCTCGCCCGGTCCCGGGTCGGCAGCGTCTCGCCGTTCGGACCGGTCAGCTCGCGGAAGGCGGCCGAGCCGACGTACGGCCCGGTCGCGCCCGGCAGCAGCAGTTCCAGTTCCCGGCGCGCGCGGTCCTGTGCGCCGAGGAGGTGCGCGACGTACCACAGGCTCTCGACGATCTCGTCGGTCGCCATGCCCCACAGGGCGCGGCCGCGGCGGCGCATCCGGGGGCCGAAGGCGGCCAGGACCGGTTCGAGGTGCTCCGCGACCGCCGCGCGCACCTCTGCGCGCAGCGCCTCCTCGTCCGGGACCACGCGGGCGCCGGGCAGGGCGGCGGCGGGGTCGCCGGGCAGGCAGGCGAAGCCCTGCGGGCGCACCGCCAGGCGGCCCATGGCCAGGCCCGGGGCCGTGCGGTCGTACGCGACGTGCGTCACGGGGCAGCGAGGGACGCGGCGGCCGAGGAACCACGGGACGGTGATCAGCAGGCAGGCCGGCCAGGCGTAGCGGTGCAGGCCGAAGCCGGCGACCACGTCGGGGCGGGCCCGCAGGCCGTAGTCGCGGATCACCTGGGCGTCGTCGTGGGCGAGGAAGCCGTCGAGGGCGGTGCCGCCCGCGGCGAGGGCGGCGGTGGTGAGCCATCCGGAGCCGGCGGGGAGGGGGTCGGCGAGGCCGAGTTCCGTGATGCCGAGGCTGGGGACGGCCTCCGTGAGGCGGGCGTACGCGTCTGCTGTGGCCGAGGCGGGCGCGGGCATGCGGGGACCACCCATCATCGACGTTCGGGGCCGGGGCCCGGGGCCAAAAGGTAAGGCTTACCTTATCTCGAAAGTGGGAGATTTGAACGGATGAGTTCTGGCCTAAGGTGCTTGACGGATGAGTGACAAGCCGCCGTAATGACCCGAAGTGCTGACACGTCCGGAGGAGGGCCCCGTGGAGCGAGGTGTGCAGGGGGCCTCCGGCGTGTGGGTGCCGTGGGTGGGGGTGCCGGCGCAGGCGTCGGGGGTGGGGCGGGGGCCGGAGCGGGGTCGGGATCGGGAGCGGGAGCAGGAACGGGTGCGGGGGTGCGGGTCCGGTGCCGGGTCCGGGGCCGGGGCCGGGGCCGGTGGGGCGGGGGCGGTTGTGCGGGGGGAGCACACGCACGGTGAGCAGGTGGCGCGGTCGGTGCAGCGGGCGTCCGTGCGGGGGCAGATCCTCGACGCCCTGCGTACGGCGCTGGTGCGGGGGGAGCTGCGGCCCGGGCAGGTGTATTCGGCGCCGGTGCTGGGGGAGCGGTTCGGGGTGTCGGCGACGCCCGTGCGGGAGGCCATGCAGCAGCTGGCCCTGGAGGGCGCGGTGGAGGTCGTGCCCAACCGGGGGTTCCGGGTGGTGCAGCGGGACGCGCGGGAGCTGGCCGAACTGGCGGAGGTGCGGGGGCTGATCGAGGTGCCGGTCATTCTGCGGCTGGCCCGTACGGTGAGCGCGGAGCGGTGGGCGGAGGTGCGGCCGGCGGCGGAGGCGACGGTGCGGGCGGCGTCGTCGGGGTGCCGGGCGACGTACGCGGAGGCGGATCGGGCGTTTCACCGGGCGGTGTTGTCGCTGGCGGGGAACGAGCAGTTGGTGCGCATCGCGGACGATGTGCACCGGCGGGTGCAGTGGCCGTTGGGGGCGGCGGCGCGGGGGCGTACGGAGATGGTGGCCGACGCGGCCGAGCATGCGGCGTTGCTGGATGCGTTGGTGGTGCGGGATCTGGAGGCGGTGCGGGTGTTGGTGGGGGTGCACTTCGGGGTGGAGTGCTGACGGTGTCGTGCCGGGTGTCTGCGGGTACCTGTGGCGCCGGGTGTCTGCGGGTACCTGCGTGCCGGGGGCCTGCGGGTATCTGTGGTGCCGGGTGCCTGCGGGTATCTGTGGTGCCGGGTGCCTGCGGCGGCCTGTGCGGGAGGTGCGTGGTTGCTGTGGCGCTGTCTGCCGGTGGGTGGGTCGGGGCCGTGCCGGGGGGTGTCCGTCCTCGGAACGGCGCGGAATCGGTTGCTTACCGACGTACCCGGGTTGACGCGCCAACCGCTGCGGGCGGACACCCCCCGGCACGTCCCCTTCCCGCCGTGGGCGGGTGCGGGCAGCGCCCCAGGAGGGTCTGTCCTTTCCCGCCGTGCGCGGGTGCCCCCTCACGGGGGGTCTGTCCTTTCCGGCCGTGCGCGGGTGCCCCCTCACGGGGGGTCTGTCCCTTCCCGCCGTGCGCGGGTGCCCCCTCACGGGGCGTCCGTCCCCTCCCGCCGTGCGCGGGTGCGGGCAGCGCCCCAGGAGGGTCCGTCCCTTCCCGCCGTGCGCGGGTGCCCCCTCACGGGGGGTCTGTCCCCTCCCGCCGTGCGCGGGTGCCCCCTCACGGGGGGTCTGTCCCCTCCCGCCGTGGGCGGGTGCGGCCTTTGGGGGCGGTTCCTTTCCGTCGTGGGCGGGTGCCGCCCTCATGGGGGTCCCTTCCTGCCGTGGGCGGGTGCGGGTCGTGCCTCCGGGGGCCTTTCTTTTCGCGGGCGGCGGGCTGGGTCATGCCCTTGCCGTTCCCGGGGCGGGTGGGGAGAGTTGGGTGGCCAGCCAGGTGGGGACGCCGCCCAGCAGGCGAAACAGGCGGCGGGCCTCCTCACGCAGGCGGGACGCCTCCGGTTCGGGCTGGGTGTCGGCCAGGGACGCGAGGGCGGGGGCCGTTCCGACGAGGTAGCCCAGTTCCTCGCGGATGCGCAGGGACTCGGCGAAGCCGTGGCGGGCCTCGGCCAGTTCGCCCTCGCGCAGGGCCAGGCCGGCCAGGTGGCGCCAGGTGAAGGAGAGGAGCAGGGCGTTGGCGTGGGCCGTGGCGCCGGTGTGGGCGCGGCGGTAGGCGGCGAGGGCGGCCTGCGGGGAGTGGGCGAGGTTCTCGGCGAGCAGGCCGCGGCGGAAGTCCAGCAGCGGGCGGCCGGGGGCGTCCGGGGGGATCAGGGCCGCCGCCCGGCCGAGGGCCGCCCGGGCCTCGTCGGCGCGGTCGCGGACGGTGTGCAGGGTGGCCGCGTAGGCGAGCTGGCCGCGTTCGCAGGCGGCCGCTCCGCGCTCCTCGTCGGTGTGGGCCAGCGCCTCGGCCGTGCGCAGGGCGTCCTCGGCCTCCTCCCAGCCGCGCTCGGTGTAGAGGCAGCGCTCGACCAGCAGGGCGGCGCGTTGCAGCGCCGCCGCCGGGGTGGCCGGGGGCAGCAGGGCCGCCGCGTCGACCCAGCAGGCCCGGGAGCGCAAGCGCCAGACCGCGGTCTGGAGGGGATCGTCGTCTGCGGTCGTTCCGGTACCGGACATGGCGGTATGCGCCACGTTGCCCTCCCCGAGCGCGCCATCGAGCTGTTGAGTGGTGGCATTCCAACACCTATCCGGCTGCCTGGCCAAGGGGGCGGGTGAAGGATTTCACAAAGTCGTGGGACTCGTCGGCCGGGGGGTGTCTCAGCTCATGCGCAGCGCCAGGAAGAAGTCGAGCTTGTCCTCCAGGCGCGAGAGGTCCCGGCTCGTCAGCTGCTCGATCCGGCCGACTCGGTAACGCAGGGTGTTGACATGCAGGTGGAGGCGGGAGGCGCAGCGGGTCCAGGAGCCGTCGCAGTCCAGGAACGCCTCCAGGGTCGGGATGAGTTCGGCGCGGTGACGGCGGTCGTACTCCCGCAGCGGGTCCAGGAGGCGGGCGGTGAAGGCGCGGCGCACGTCGTCGGGGACGAAGGGCAGGAGCAGGACGTGCGAGGCCAGTTCCTGGTGGCCCGCGGCGCAGACCCGGCCCGAGCGGGCCGCCGCCACCCGGCGGGCGTGCCGGGCCTCCTCCAGGGCGCCGCGCAGGCCCTCCGCCGAGTGGACGGCGGCGCTGACGCCGAGGGTCACGCGGCCGTCGTCGTGCAGGCCGGCCGAGAGCGGGTCCCTGACCGACCGCAGCAGGGCGTCGGCCAGGACGCCGCTCTCCGAGCCGTCGTGCCCGGCGGCGACGGCCGGCAGGGGGACCAGGGCGATCGCCTCGTCGCCGGTGTGGGCCACGGCGATGCGGTCGGAGGGCTCGGGACCGGTGGCCGAGGGGTCCACCAGGATCTCCTCCAGCAGGGACTGGGCCACCGGGCCGGTCTCGAGGCCGGCGCCGTCCCACTCGACGCGGGCCACGACCACCTGCCAGTGGGGGGCCGCGCCCAGGCCGGGCAGCAGTACCGGGGCGGCGACCCGCAGACGGGCCGCGATCTCGGCGGGGGCGGCGCCGGTCTGAACGAGTTCCAGGACCTCCTGGGCCAGCCGGCGGCGGACCGTGCGGGCGGCGTCGCGGCGGTCGCGTTCGACCGCGATCAGCTGGGTGACGCCGTGCAGCAGGTCCAGGCGCTCCTCCGCCCAGTCGCCGGCGTCCGCCTCGACGGCGAGCAGCCAGTCCGACAGGACCGTCTCGCGCACGTCCCGGGGGCCCTGCGGGGAGCGGCCGCTGCTGCGGATCGGGAAGAGGGAGTAGGTCGTGGTGCCGAGGATCAGACGGTGCGGGCCGTGCCGGCCCGTGCGGGCGGCCGCCAGGTGTTCGGCCGCCAGCCCGGCGCACGCCTCGGGGGGCAGCGCGGGGCCGCCGACCCTCGGGCCGGCGATCAGCCGTCCGGTGGGGGAGAGGACCCAGGCGCGCAGGTCCAGGTCGGAGCCGAGCAGGTCGAGGACCACGTCCGGGCCGCCGCCCGCCGGGCCCGAGGTCATCATCCGGCGGTGCCGGTCGACCACGGCGGCCAGGTCTCCGGCGCGCTCGCCGGAGACCTGCCGCACGACGTGCTCGGTGATCGTGGCGAAGGCCACCGACTCGTGCACGGCGAACAGGGGGAGGCGGTGCCGGGCGCACGCCTGGACCAGGTCCTCG
Organism: Streptomyces cinereospinus; assembly: GCF_042430725.1. NCBI lineage: Bacteria > Bacillati > Actinomycetota > Actinomycetes > Kitasatosporales > Streptomycetaceae > Streptomyces > Streptomyces cinereospinus. The sequence continues at coordinate 7,078 of NZ_JBHMCY010000011.1, forward strand.
GGCACGTCGCCCAGCTCGGCCTCGCCGGCCGCGAGGGCCGCGACCCCGGCCTGCGCCAGGAGCCGCGCGAAGGGCTCGGAGTCGTCCGCGTTCCGGCGCCAGGCCAGACCGGTCAGCACCAGTTCACCGCCGGAGAGGTAGCGGCTGGGGTCCCGCAGGTCGGTGGTCATCACGCCCCGCACGGCGCGGTCCAGCTCGTCCTCGCCGCCGAGCAGCTTGAGGCCCAGCGCGTCGGTGTCCAGCAGTGCGCGCAGCCGCATTCTCGTCGCCGCCGTTCTGTGTCCGGGAAATCGCGGTGGATCGTGACGGGTCCCTCCGGTGAGCGGCCCGCGCGGTGGCCGGTCGCGCGGTGCCCGCCGTCTCCCGTGCTGTGTCCCAGGTCACGCCGGCTGTGCCGGACGTTTCCCCGGGACATCGGAGAGGTTGCCAATGACCTCCGTTCATACGAATCTACAAGATGACTGTCGTGGCCAGCCAACTCCTTCATGGTTTCGGTGACTGACCCCGTTGGAGCACGGCACGGTGTACTGACGTCGATCCGCGTCAACAGCACATGGACGAGCCGGGCCCGCCGCACCCGGATCGGCTCAATCCGTACGCCCCACGAGACGAAGAAGAGAGCCGGTCATGGACTTCCTTCGCCCCGCCAGCTGGGAGGAGGCGCTCGCCGCGAAGGCCGAGCACCCCACCGCTGTGCCGATTGCGGGCGGCACCGACGTGATGGTCGAGATCAACTTCGACCACCGCCGGCCCGAGTACCTCATGGACCTCAACCGCATCGGCGACCTCTCCGAGTGGGAGGCCGGCGAGGACTCCGTGCGGCTGGGTGCCTCCGTCCCCTACTCCCGGATCATGCAGCACCTGCGCGCCGAGCTGCCGGGTCTGGCCCTCGCCTCGCACACCGTCGCCTCCCCGCAAATCCGCAACCGCGGCGGCGTCGGCGGCAACCTCGGCACCGCCTCCCCGGCCGGTGACGCCCACCCCGCCCTGCTCGCCGCCGGTGCCGAGGTCGAGGCGGAGTCGGTACGGGGCTCCCGGCGCATCCCGATCGACGCGTTCTACACCGGCGTCAAGCGCAACGCGCTGGCACCCGACGAGCTGATCCGCGCCGTGCACGTCAGGAAGGCGGACGGGCCCCAGCAGTACTCGAAGGTCGGCACGCGCAACGCCATGGTCATCGCCGTGTGCGCCTTCGGACTGGCCCTGCATCCCGAGTCGCGGACCGTCCGGACGGGGATCGGCTCGGCCGCTCCCACGCCCGTACGGGCCGAGGCAGCCGAGGAGTTCCTGAACGCCGCGCTGGAGGAGGGCGGCCTCTGGGACAACGGGAAGGTCATCGCCCCGTCGGTCGCCAGGCGGTTCGCCGAGCTGTGCTCGGGCGCCTGCAACCCGATCGACGACGTCCGGGGCACGGCGGGCTACCGCCGGCACGCGGTGGGCGTCATGGCCCGCCGGACCCTGACCTGGGCCTGGGAGTCGTACCGCGGCACCGCCGCCCACACGGAGGGAGTCGCGTGATGCGCGTCAGTTTCACGGTCAACGGCCGTCCGCAGGAAGCCGACGACGTGTGGGAGGGCGAGTCCCTGCTGTACGTGCTGCGGGAGCGGCTCGGACTGCCCGGTTCCAAGAACGCCTGCGAGCAGGGCGAGTGCGGCTCCTGCACGGTCCGGCTGGACGGGGTGCCGGTGTGCTCCTGCCTGGTCGCCGCCGGACAGGTGGAGGGCCGCGAGGTCGTCACCGTGGAGGGACTCGCCGACTACGCCCGGCAGCGCTCCGAGGGCGGCTGCGCGTCCGGCGCCCGCGGGACCTCGCTCCAGGACGCCCGGGGCTGGGCCGCGCGGGGACAGGACTCGCAGACCGGCGAGGGCGCCGGCCTCTCCCCGGTCCAGCAGGCGTTCATCGACGCCGGCGCCGTGCAGTGCGGCTTCTGCACGCCGGGCCTGCTGGTCGCCGCCGACGACATGCTGGAGCACAACCCGAAGCCGACCGACGCGGACATCCGCGAGGCGCTGTCGGGCAACCTGTGCCGCTGCACCGGCTACGAGAAGATCATGGACGCGGTCCGGCTGGCGGCCGCACGGCAGGCAGAGGCGGTGTGACCATGGCTTCCCCCGGCGGAACCCCCGCCAAGCTCACCCAGGGCGCGCGGACCAGGGGCGGCATCGGCGAGTCCACGCTCCGCCCGGACGCCACCCTGAAGGTCACCGGCGAGTTCGCGTACTCGTCCGACATGTGGCACGAGGACATGCTGTGGGGGCAGATCCTGCGCTCCACGCTCGCGCACGCCGAGATCGTCTCGATCGACACCGCCGAGGCGCTGGCCATGCCGGGCGTGTACGCCGTGCTGACGTACGACGACCTGCCCGCCGAGGTGAAGAACTACGGTCTGGAGATCCAGGACACCCCGGTCCTCGCGCACGGCAAGGTACGGCACCACGGTGAGCCGGTGGCGATCGTCGCCGCCGACCACCCGGAGACCGCGCGCCGCGCCGCCGCCAAGATCAAGGTCGACTACCGCGAACTGCCGGTCGTCACCGACGAGGCCGCGGCGACCGCTCCGGACGCGATCCTGATCCACGAGGGCCGCGACGACCACCACGCCGGGCACGTCCCGCACCCGAACATCGTGCACCGCCAGCCGATCGTCCGCGGCGACGTGGCGGAGGCCCGCGGGCGGGCCGACGTGATCGTCGAGGGCGAGTACACCTTCGGCATGCAGGACCAGGCCTTCCTCGGCCCCGAGTCCGGGCTCGCGGTGCCGGAGGAGGACGGCGGCGTCCACCTCTACATCGCCACCCAGTGGCTCCACTCCGACCTGCGCCAGATCGCGCCCGTCCTCGGCCTGCCCGAGGAGAAGGTGCGCATGACGCTGGCCGGCGTCGGCGGCGCGTTCGGCGGCCGCGAGGACCTGTCGATGCAGATCCACGCCTGCCTGCTGGCGCTGCGCACCGGCAAACCCGTCAAGATCGTCTACAACCGGTTCGAGTCCTTCTTCGGGCACGTCCACCGCCACCCGGCCAAGCTGTACTACGAGCACGGCGCCACCAAGGACGGCAAGCTCACCCACATGAAGTGCCGGATCGTCCTGGACGGTGGCGCCTACGCCTCCGCCTCCCCGGCGGTGGTCGGCAACGCCTCCTCCCTGTCGGTCGGCCCGTACGTCCTCGACGACGTCGACATCGAGGCCATCGCCCTCTACACCAACAACCCGCCCTGCGGCGCCATGCGCGGCTTCGGCGCGGTCCAGGCCTGCTTCGCCTACGAGGCGCAGATGGACAGGCTGGCGCAGAGGCTCGGCATGGACCCGGTGGAGTTCCGGCAGCTCAACGCCATGGAGCAAGGCACGATCATGCCGACCGGGCAGCCGGTCGACTCCCCGGCGCCGGTCGCCGAACTGCTGCGCCGCGTCAAGGCGATGCCGATGCCGCCGGAGCGCCAGTGGGAGTCCAGCCAGGGCGCCGACGTACGGCAGCTGCCCGGCGGCCTGTCCAACGCCACGCACGGCGAGGGCGTCGTGCGCGGGGTGGGCTACGCGGTCGGCATCAAGAACGTCGGCTTCTCCGAGGGCTTCGACGACTACTCCACCGCCAGGGTGCGCATCGAGGTCGTGGGCGGCGAGCCCGTCGCCACCGTCCACACCGCCATGGCGGAGGTCGGCCAAGGAGGTGTCACCGTCCACGCGCAGATCGCCCGCACCGAGCTGGGCGTCGACCAGGTGACCATCCACCCGGCCGACACGCGGGTGGGCAGCGCCGGTTCGACGTCCGCCTCGCGGCAGACGTACGTCACCGGCGGCGCCGTGAAGAACGCCTGCGAGCTGGTCCGGGAGAAGGTGCTGGACCTCGGGCGCCGCAGGTTCGGCTCCTGCCACCCCGCGTGGGCCACCGCCGCGCTGCTGCTGGAGGGCGGCAAGGTCGTCACCGACGCCGGTGAGGCGCTGGCGGACCTGGTGGACGTGCTGGAGGGCGAGTCCGTCGAGGTCGAGGAGGAGTGGCGGCACCGGCCGACCGAGGCCTTCGACCTGCGCACCGGCCAGGGCAACGGTCACGTCCAGTACTCCTTCGCCGCGCACCGCGCCGTCGTGGAGGTCGACACCGAGCTCGGCCTGGTCAAGGTGGTCGAGCTGGCCTGCGCGCAGGACGTGGGCAAGGCGCTCAACCCGCTGTCCGTCGTCGGCCAGATCCAGGGCGGCACGACCCAGGGGCTCGGCGTGGCGGTCATGGAGGAGATCGTCGTCGACCCCAGGACGGCGAAGGTGCGGAACCCCTCCTTCACGGACTACCTGATCCCCACCATCCTCGACACGCCGGCCATCTCGGTCGACGTCCTCGAACTCGCCGACGAGCACGCCCCGTACGGGCTGCGCGGCGTCGGCGAGGCCCCCACCCTGTCCTCCACCCCGGCCGTCCTCGCGGCGATCCGCGAGGCGACCGGCCTGGAGCTGAACCGGACGCCGGTCCGCCCCGAGCACCTGACCGGCACGCAGCTCCCCGAGGGCTGAGAAGACCCGCCGGGTGGCTCCGCCCCCGGCACCCGTTGTCCGTCTCGGGCCGTCCCACGAGTCGTGCGCGTCCCACGTCCCGCGACCGCCCCGGCGGTCGACGCGGGTGCCCCTGTGAACCTTGGGAGACGACCCCATGCCCCAGCAGTCACTGGAGTCGGGGACCGCTGCCGACGACGCGGGCGAAGCAGTCCTCGTCCCGGCCGGCCGGGCCGGGCGAGGTCGCGGCCGCCGCCCCGGTGGTGATCGGGGCCATGACGATGACGAACGCCCGGCACGTGGACCGGTCCGACCGCGCCACCGCGGTCCCGCTCTTCCCGACCGTCGTGATCACGCCGTTCACGTACCCGATCACCGCCGGGGTCGCCGCCGGCGTCATCTCGTACGCCGCCGTCCGGGTCGCGCGGGGCAGGTCGCGGGAGATCGGTGCCCTCGTGCGGGCGCTGATGGTGATCTTCGCACTCGACGCCGACGAGGGCCGCCCGGGTGTCTGCCACCACCCGGCTGCCCGCCCTTTCCCCATCGCCGTGAAGGAGACCGAGAGATGCTGGACATCGCCGACGAGCTGCACCGGTGGGTCGAGCAGGGACGTGACTTCGCCGTGGCCACCGTGGTGGCCGTGGGCGGCAGCGCCCCGCGCCCGCCCGGCGCCGCCCTCGCGGTGGACGCCGACGGCACGGCCGTCGGCTCGGTCTCCGGCGGCTGCGTGGAGGGCGCGGTGTACGAGCTGTGCCGGCAGGCTCTGCGGGACGGCGAGCCCGTCCTGGAACGCTTCGGCCCCAGCGACGAGGACGCCTTCGCGGTCGGCCTGACCTGCGGCGGTGTCATCGACGTCCTGGTCACCCCGGTCCGCGGCGGCGATCCGGTCCGGCCGGTGGCGGCCGCCGCGGTGGCCGCCGCGGCGCGGCGCGAGCCCGCCGCGGTGGCCCGGATCGTCTCCGGCCCCGGCGGGCCGGCCGGCGGCCGCGCGCTGCTGGTCCGCCCCGACGGCTCGTACGAGGGCGGCTTCGGCGCCCGTCCGGGGCTGGACCGCGCGGTCGCGGCCGAGGCGGGCGCCTTCCTGGACGCCGGCCGCACCGGCACCCTGGAGATCGGGGAGCGGGGCTCCCGGTGCGGTGCGCCGCTGACGGTGCTGGTCGAGTCGTCGGTCCCGGCCCCCCGCATGATCGTCTTCGGTGCGATCGACTTGGCCTCGGCGCTGGTCCGGGTCGGCAAGTTCCTCGGCCACCACGTCACGGTGTGCGACGCCCGCCCCGTCTTCGCGACGCGGGCCCGTTTCCCCGAGGCCGACGAGATCGTCGTCGAGTGGCCGCACACGTACCTGGAGCGCACCGGCGTGGACGGCCGCACCGTGCTGTGCGTGCTCACCCACGACGCCAAGTTCGACGTACCGCTGCTGAAGCTGGCGCTGCGGCTGCCGGTGGCGTACGTCGGCGCCATGGGGTCGCGCCGCACCCACCTGGACCGCGACAGGCGGCTGCGCGAGGCCGGCGTCAGCGACCTGGAGCTGGCCCGCCTGCGCTCGCCCATCGGCCTGGACCTGGGCGCCCGGACGCCGGAGGAGACGGCCCTGTCCATCGCCGCCGAGATCGTCGCCGCCCGGCGCGGCGGCAGCGGGGCGCCGCTGACCGGCGCGCACACCCCGATCCACCACGACCCGCCGGGGGCGCCGGCCGGGCGGACCGGGTCGGTGGCCTGACCCGGTTCCCAGCGGTCGGTCTCCTGGTGGAGTCGGAGCAGGTCCACGCCGTGGTCGCCGCCGTCGGGGGCGCGGACGACCGCGGGGACGTGCTGCTGGGCGGGTGTGCCGTTCGTGCCGCCCATGCCGCCGCCGCTGTCCCTGGTGCCGTAGGCGAGCGGGGGCCTGGGGGAGCCCGTCGAGGGACGCCTGCGCGGCCTTGACCAGCGCGTCGGTGGAGACGGCCGGTGGAGTGGATGGCGCAGAGGTCGTCGACGACCGTGCCGTCGGTGGTGACGTGGTGGACCGGTCACCGCCCGCGCAGCAGGCGGTTCGCCGCGCGGCCGAACATCAGCCGGGACGCCTTCCCCAGGGCGCCGTCGAGGACGGGCGGCAGCAGCCGTACGTCGATCTCCTCGCGCCAGACCACCCGGGCGCGCCCGCCCGGGCCGGGGCGCACCTCGATCTCCGCCCAGCCGAGCACCACGCGGCCGCGTTTCTCCAGCCGGCACCGGCCGGGGGCGTCGTCGGCGGGCGGCTGCCAGACGGTGACCTCCATCCGGTCGTCGAAGGCCAGCGGCCCGAGGCCGGAACGGGCGACGAACACCGTGCCCACCCGGGTCGGCGGCGGCGTCAGCACGGTGATCCGGGTCAGCGGGACGGCGTCACCGTGCCGGGGCCAGTCCGTGAGCCGGCGCCAGGCCTCGGACGGGGGGAGGGGCGCCGTGCGTTCGAGGAGGAAGGTGGCCACGGGGCGATCCTAGGGCGGGACACCCTCTGGAGCGTTTCCCTGCGGGCGGAGTCATCCGCCGGTCGGATGTCCGTCGGCCGGATGTCCGTCGGCCGGCACGTTCCTCCGTCGCGATCGGTGTTCTGCTCGGCGCGCCTGTGGCCGACGCCTGCTGCTCCGGCAGCGGTCACGCGGTGACCGGTTCGCCCACCGTGCGGTGCACCACGCTGTCCGGCGGTGTCGTCATCCCGATGTCATGCACCCGACCCGGCAAGGGACCCCGTGGTCACCGCGATCCTCCAGAACCACTTCGGCTACCCGGCCCGGTGCGCGTCACCCGCGCCTCGGGACGGACCGCCTCGCGCGATACCTGCGGTGTGCAGCCGCTTGTCGTGCCCCGTGGGCCCCGGGAGGGTTTGAGACGGCCGCACTCTGGCACCCGCCAGTCATGACCACCGCCTACGCCGTGGTGATCCCCACGCTCGTCCGTGACACCCTCGCCGACTGTCTCGCCGCGCTGGCCGCCGCGACCGGCCCGCCACCGCGCGAGATCGTCCTGGTCGACGACCGGCCCGTCCCGGATCCGGGCCCGCTGGAGCACCCCTTGAACGTCCTCGGCGACCTGCGCGACCGTACGACCGTGCTGCACGGCGGCGGACGCGGACCCGCCGCCGCCCGCAACACCGGCCTGCGCGCCGTCGCCTCGCCCTGGGTCGCCTTCCTCGACGACGACGTGCAGGCCGGCCCGCACTGGTGCGAGCAGCTCACCCAGGACCTCGCCGCCGCGGGCCCGGACACGGCGGGCGTGCAGGGCGTGATCGCCGTACCGCTGCCCGGCCGCCGCCGCCCCACCGACTGGGAGCGCGAGACCGTCGCCCGGGCGCGGGCCCGCTGGGGCGCCGTCGACATGGCCTACCGCACCGACGCCCTCAAGCAGGCCCGCGGCTTCGACGAACGCTTCCTGCGCGCCCACCGGGAGGACGTCGACCTGGCGCTGCGGCTGCTCGACGCCGGGTGGGGCATCCGGCAGGGTCGGCGCACCACCCGCCACCCGGTGCACCCCGTGGGCCGCTGGGCCTCGCTGGCCGCCCAGCGCGGGCACGCCGACGACGCGCTGATGCTGCGGCTGCACGGCGCCGGGTGGTGGCACAGGGTGGCCGCGCCGCGCGGCCGTATCCGCGGCCACCTCGCGGTGACAACGGCGGGTGCCGCGGCGTGCGTGCTCGCCGGGGCCGGACGCCGTACGGCCGCCGCCGTCGCCGCCCTGGGCTGGGCCGCGGGCACCGCCGAGTACGCCTGGGCGCGCGTCGCGCCCGGGCCGCGCACCCGGGACGAGGTGACCACCCTGCTGCTGACCAGCGCGCTCATCCCGCCGACGGCCAGCTGGCACTGGCTGAGCGGACTGTGGCGGTACCGGGGCGCACCCGCGTGGCGGGAGGTGGCGTCGTGAGCCGGATCCGCGTCGTGCTCCTCGACCGCGACGGCGTCCTGGTCGAGGACGTCCCCGACAACGCCGACCCCGACCGCGTCCGCCCCGTCGCCGGGGCCCGGGAGGCGCTCGCGCTGCTGCGCGCCCACGACGTGCGCACCGGCTTCCTGACCCGGCAGCCCGGCGTCGCCGGCGGCCGGCTCACCGAGGCCGACGTACGCCGGGTCGACGCCCGGGTCGAGGACTCCTCGGCCCCTTCGACCTGCGCGGGGTGTGCCCGCACGCCCCCGCGGACGGCTGCCGCTGCCGCCCGCCCGAGCCGGGCCTGATCCTGTGGGCCGCCGGACGCCTGTGCACGCCCCCCGCCGGCTGCGCCGTGATCGGCGACACCGACGCCCACCTGGAGGCCGCCCGCCGGGCGGGGGCGCGGGGCGTCCTCGTGGCCTCCGGCCGCACCCGGCCCGGGACGACCGCCCCCGACCTGGGCACGGCGGTACGGTCCCTGCTGCTGGGCGACGATCCGGCGCCCCGCGCTCCGCGCTGAGCCGCACGGGGGCGCCGCCGGAAGTTCCGTCCGGGACGTCCGGTGGTCATGCACCGGACCCGGCGCCGCTGCCGGCCGAGGTCCGGCCGGGGGCCGGCCGCGGTCGGGCGGGTTCCCGTCAGCGCCGGCGCGGTCGTCCGTGCTGTCGTGGGCGGGGGCGGGACTTGGCCGAAGGGTCTCCCGGCAGCCTCAGCGGCGCTGTCCGTGTTCCCGTGGTCAGGGGCGTGGTCCGGCCGGGTGCCGGGTCGGGGGTTCTGCCGTCAGTCCTGGCGCAGCTGTCCGTGTTCTCGTGGTCAGGGGCGTGGTCCGGCCGGGTGCCGGGTCGGGCGGGTTCCCGTCAGTCCCGCGCCGCCGCCCGCGCCCTCGTGGTCAGGGGCGTTGGCCTGGCCGGGCGGCGGGTCGGACGGTCCGCCGGGCGTCGGGTCGGGCGGGCTCTCGTCGGGCGTCGGGTCGGGCGGACTGTCGTCGGGCGGCGTGGCGTGCGGTCTCCCGTCAGGCGTCGGGTCGGACGGTAAGCCGTCGGTGCCGGTGCCGGTGCCGGTGCCGGTGCCGCCGCCCGCGCCCCGTGGTCAGGGGCGTTGGCCTGGCCGGGCGGCGGGTCGGACCGTCTGCCGGGCGTCGGGTCGGGCGGGCTCTCGTCGGGCGTCGGGTCGGGCGGACTGTCGTCGGGCGGCGTGGCGTGCGGTCTCCCGTCAGGCGTCGGGTCGGACGGTAAGCCGCCGGTGCCGGTGCCGGTGCCGCCGCCCGCGCCCCGTGGTCAGGCACGCGGCCCGGCCGCCCTCGGGTGGCCCCCCGCCAGCCCCAGCGCCGCCGTCAGCGTCTCCGTACCGTCGTCTATGCCGGTGCCGTCACGGAAGCGGTCCCGGGTGTGCCGGGCGGTCTCCCGGCCGGTGGTCAGGCACCATTCCCACCAGTGCTCCAGCCCGGCCACGGCGAGCCGTTCGGCGGGGATCAGCGCGGGCCAGCCGCAGGCGCGCGCCTGCGCGGTCACCTTCGCGCCGCCCGTGACCGGGTCGACGGCCAGCGCCGCGGTGCCCGCGCGCAGCGAGAGCACCAGCCCGTGCAGCCGGTCCGTGACGACGAGGTCGAGCCGGCCCAGCACCGACGACAGCTGCGCCGGGGTCGCGCTCAGCCGCCAGTCGTGGATGTCGAGCCGGGTCTCCAGCTCCAGCCGCGCACAGTCCTTCCCGGCCAGCCACCGCGTGACCGTCCCGGCGACCTCGGCGTGCCGCCGCCGGCCGCCGTACTCGTGCTGCCCGTGGGTGAGGATCACCCCGACGACCGGCCGGTCCGGCACGGCGGGCGCGCGGGCCGACAGGTCCACCAGCGGCTCGGCGGACGGCGCGTCGCGGGCCAGCACCCGGTGGAAGCCGGCGACGGCCGGACCGGCGGGATCCACGACCGAGGTGCCGACGGCGACCCGTACGCAGCGCGCGAACCGCCGGTGCAACTCCTCGACCTGCGGCCCGTGCACCGGCCCGCACACGAACACCAGGTGGGAGTACGCCTCGGGCCGCACCTGCGCCAGGTGCAGCGCCGCCGGCCGGAACCCCGGGCTCCAGGCGACGTCGTACGGCGCCCCGGCCCGCCGCAGCACGTCCTCCACCCGCCGCAGGGCCAGCACGTCGCCGGCGGTCGCCTCGCCGTCCCGGAAGCTGAACCACCCGGTGAGCAGGATCCGTCGCAGGTGCTCCATGGTGCCGACGGGTGCCCCGCGCCCCCAGCGGCCAATCGCCGCCACCCCCTACAGGGCGCGCGCGACGAGCAGGGCCACGTCGTCGTGGTCCTCGGGGTGGCGCAGGCCGTACAGCAGCAGGTCGCAGGTCTCCTCCAGGGGCCTGCGGGGTTCGTCGAGCAAGGTGAGCAGCACGTTCAGGCGTTCGTCGATGGGATGGTGACGGGTCTCGACGAGGCCGTCGGTGTAGAGCACCAGCAGGTCCTCGGGGGCCAGCTCGACCGTGGTGGTGGTGAAGGGGACGCCGCCGATGCCGAGCGGGGCGCCGGCGGGCAGATCGAGCAGCCTCGGGGCCTGGCCGGGGCGGGCCAGCGCGGGCGGCATGTGGCCCGCGTTGGCGATGCGGCACGTCCGGGTGTCGGGGTAGTACACGGCGTACACGCACGTCACGATGTAGTGCTCCAGATCGCAGGTGATCTTGTCGAGGTGCTGGAGCACGGCGCCGGGGTCGAGGTCGAGGTCCGCGTACGCGCAGGTCGCCGTCCGCAGCCGCCCCATGGTGGCGGCGGCGTCGATGCCGTTGCCCATGACGTCGCCGACGACCAGCGCGGTCTTGTCGTCGTTCAGGCCGATCACGTCGTACCAGTCGCCGCCGACCTCGCTGGTGGCCTGCGCCGGCTGGTAGCGGGAGGCGAGCTCCAGACCGGTGTGGTGCCGGCGGTGGTCGGGCAGCAGGCTGCGCTGCAGGGTCAGGGCGGTGTTGCGCACGCTCTGGAACCAGCGGGCGTTGTCGATGGCCACGGCGGCCCGGCTGGCCAGCTCACCGGCCAGCACGACATCGTCCTGGTCGAACGGCACCGGATTGCGGCTGCGCTTGAGGTCGAGGGCGCCGAGCACCTCGCCGTGCGCGATCAGCGGCACGGCGAGGTACGAGTGGACACCGGCCCGCGCCAGCAGCGCGCCGGCCTCGTCGTCCCGGGCGATCCGCGGCAGGTCGCACTCGCCGACCTGCCGCACCAGAACCGGCCGGCCGGTGTGCACGCACAGGGTGATCAGGCGGTCGCCGTCGTAGGAGGCGAGGTCGCCGGGCGGGTCGGCGGCGCGCAGCGCCACGGTCGGATGGGCCGCCTTCAGGGCCAGGGCGCGGAACAGCTCCGGCCCGTTGTCCGGGGGCCGGGTGCGGCGGCAGGCCAGCGCCGAGTCCAGGACGTCCACGGCGACGATGTCGGCCAGCTCGGAGGCGGCGACGTCGGCCAGTTCGCGCGCGGTCTGCTCCACCTCCAGCGTGGTGCCGACCCGGGTGGAGGCGTCGGCGATGAGGGCCAGACGCCGCCGGGCCCGGTCGGCCTCGGTGGCCGCGCGGTGCCGTTCGGTGACGTCGACGACCGAGGTCGCCGCGCCCAGGACCCGCCCGCCGGGGTCCTCCAGCCGGTAGAACGACAGGGACCAGGCGTGCTCGTGCTCGGGGTCGGTCGGCGGGCGGCCCACGTGGTACTGGTCGAGCAGCGGGGTGCCGGTGGTGAGCACCTGACGCAGGCAGGACTCGATGGTGTCGATGTCCGGCAGGTGCAGCGTCTCGCGCAGGTGCCGGCCGATGTGGTCCCCGGCGGGCACCCCGTCGATCCGCTCCAGCGCCGGGTTGACCAGCAGATAGCGCAGCTGGGGGTCCATCAGGGCCAGGCCGATGGGGGACTGGTTGATCAGCCGTTCGCACAGCGCGAGGTCCGTCTCGACGCGCTGGAGCAGGTCGTGGTCGGCGGCCAGGCCCAGCGCGAAGACGTCGCCGAGGTCGTCCAGCAGCCGCATGTTGCGGAACTCCGTCAGGCGGCTGCTGCCGTCCTTGTGCCGGATCGGGAACGCGCCGGCCCAGCTCCGGCCGGTCTTCAGCACCTCCGCGAACAGCTTCGTCACGGCCGGCAGGTGCTCGGGGTGGACGAACAGCCGCGCCGCGTACGTGCCGAGCGCCTCCTCGGCGGAGTAGCCGAAGAGCTCCTGGGCCTGCGGTGTCCAGAACACGATGCGCCCGTCCGCGTCGACCACCATCGCGGCCACGCTCAGCACGTCCAGCAGGCCGACCGGTCTGGGCTGCTCCGGGCCGTACTCGTCCCCGTCGGGCTGGGCGGATTCGGCTGTCATCCCTGGTCCTCCTCCACCGGCCGGCGGACGTGACGACGTGCCCTTCCATGCTGCCCCCGCCCCCCTGCCTTGCCCAGTCCGGGGGCCGCCGCGGCGGCCCGGGCCGTGCACATCGGACGGACAAGCAGGACCATGGGACAAACAGGAACATGGTCGTGTAAAAGATGGGAACGTCCATGGACGCCGCGCGACACGGTTCCGAGACGCCGCCCGCCGGAGCGCGCGATCTCTTCGACGCGTCCTCCGACGCGGTGGCGGTGCTGTCCGCCGCCGGGGTGGTGATCGGCTGGACGCGGGCGGCCGAGAAACTCCTCGGGCACCCGGCACGGGAGGTCGTCGGCGGCTCCGCCGCGCGTCTGCTGGCGGTGCCCGGCGATCCGGTCCGCGCGTCCGGCGTCGCCGACCGGTGCCGGACCGGAGTGGGGTGGAGCGGACTCGTCCCGCTGCGCCACCGCGACGGCCGCCGGCTCGACGTCGACCTGCGGGTCTCCGCCTGCTTCGGGCTCGGCTCGCAGGAGTGCTTCCTGGTCTCGGCGCGGGAGCAGCGCCCGCGGTGGACGATGGGCCAGTCCGTCCTCGACGGCTTCCTGACCCGCTCGCCGGTCGGCATGGCGGTGGTGGACCGGGAACTGCGCTTCGTCTGGCTGAACGACACACTGGAACGCTTCGGGGGCGTGCCCCGCGAGCAGCGGCTGGGCCGCCGGCTGAGCGAGTTGCTGCCCGGGCTCCAGGCCGACACCATCGAGGGCCTGATGCGCAAGGTGCTCGCCACCAAGGTCCCCGTCACCGACTACGAGCACGTCGGCTGGAGCTGGGCCGACCCGCACCGCCAGCGCGCCTACTCCTCGTCCTACTTCCCGCTGGTGGACGCCGGCGACCGTGTCACCGGCGTCTGCTACATGGTCCTGGACGTCACCGAGCGATGGAACGCGCGCCAGTTGCTGTCGCTGGTCGCCGACGCCGGGACCGGCATCGGCCGGACCCTCGACGTGATGCGCACGGCGCAGGAACTCGCCGACTTCGCCGTGCCGCGGTTCGCGGATTTCGTCGTCGTCGACCTGCTGGAGACCGTCCTCAGCACCGAGGGGCACGGGGCCGGGCCGACCGACGCGTCACCGGCGTCCGCCCGGCTCGTGATGCGCCGCGCCGGGATGCGGTCGGTGCGCGAGGGGTGTCCCGAGGCCGTCGCGCGGATCGGTGACCGGGTGGACTTCCTGCCGCCGCCGCACAAGGTGGACCTGCTCATCGACGGCGAGCCGATCCTCGTCCCGGTGCTCGACCCGTCCGACGCCCTGTGGGTCGCCGAGCAGCCCGCGCGGGCGGCGAGCATCCGCGAGTTCGGGCTGCACTCCCTGATAGCCGTGCCGATGCGGGCGCGGAACACCGCCCTGGGGCTCGCCACGTTCCTGCGGTCGCTCAACCCGGTGTCGTTCCAGGCCGACGACGTCCTGCTCGCCCGCGAGGTGGTGGCACGGGCGGCGCTGTGCGTCGACAACGCCCGCCGCTACACCCGGGAGCACACGGCGGCGCTCACCCTGCAACGCAGCCTGCTGCCCCAGGCGTTGACGGGTGGTACGGCGCTGGAGGTGGCCTCCTCCTACCTGCCGGCCGACCCGAGCGGCGGGGTCGGTGGCGACTGGTTCGACGTCATCCCGCTGTCCGGCGCCCGCGTGGGCCTCGTCGTCGGCGATGTCGTCGGCCACGGCATCTCCGCGGCCGCGGCGATGGGCCGGCTGCGCACGGCGGTGCAGACCCTCGCCGACATGGAGCTGCCGCCCGCCGACCTGCTGGCCCACCTCGACGACCTGGTGCTGCGGCTGAGCGAGGAGAAGACCGACCAGAGCACGACCGCCTTCCTCGGCGCGACCTGTCTGTACGCCGTGTACGACCCGGTCAGCAGGCGGTGCACGATGGCCCGCGCCGGACACCCGCCGCCCGTCGTGGTCACCCCCGACGGCCGGGTCTCCTTCCCAGAACCCCCGGCCGGTCCGCCGCTCGGGCTGGGCGGGATGGGCTTCGAGTCCGGCGAGATCGAGCTCCCCGAGGACAGCCTCCTGGGGCTGTACACCGACGGCCTCATCCTCGGCCTCGGCGACATGGAACTCGGCATGACCCGGCTCGGCGAAGCGCTGGCCGGCCACCCCGCGGGCCCTGACGGCGCGTCGGCCGGGCACCCGGCCGGCCCCGACGGCCCCGACGGCCTCGACGGCCCCGACGGCCTCGACGGCCTCGACGGGGCGCCCGCGGCACGCGCCGGGCGCGGGGGCGGTGACGCGGAGGCGGGCGGTGACACGGGCGCGGGCGGTGACACGGACGTGGCCACCCCCGCGGGCGCCCCCGACCTCGCGGCCCTGTGCGCGTCCGCCGTGCAGCGGCTGGTGCCCGTGCCCCAGCCCGACGACATCGCGCTGCTGCTGACGCGCACCCACGCCCTGGGCGCCGACCACGTCGTCGTCTGGGACGTCCCGGTCGACCCCGCCGCCGTCGCCGACGTCCGGGCGCGCGCCACCCGCCAGATCGCGGCCTGGGGCCTCGACGAGCTGTCCATGACCACGGAGCTGATCGTCAGCGAACTGGTCACCAACGCGATCCGCTACGCCGCGCCGCCCATCCGCCTGCGTCTGCTCCGCGACACCTGGCTGACCTGCGAGGTCGCCGACGCCAGCAGCGCCGCCCCGCGACTGAGGCACGCCCGCACCACGGACGAGGGGGGCCGCGGCCTGTTCCTGGTGGCCCAGCTGGCCCACCGCTGGGGCGCCCGCCACACCTCCGACGGCAAGATCATCTGGGCCGAGCAGGAGATCCCGTAGGCCCCGTGCGGAGTGACCGGACACCGCGGACTCCGTTACGCGGGTGTGATCGCCGCTCCCTGGTGCGATGCCGACGCCGCGCCCGTCGTCGCGGTGGGCCGGGGCCCCAGCGGGCCGGGGGCCGCCGCGATGGTGCGCCGTGCGGGACTGCTGGTGCCGGTGCCGGTGCCGGTGCCGGTGCCGGTGCGGTGCGGTGCTGGAGCGGACGGACCGGGCGGGGGGCCACTGGCGCAACCAGGGGAGGGGGTGGGGGGCGCGGAGCGGCTCAGAGCCAGTCCTTCCGCTTGAAGATCAGGTACAGGCTCACGCACACCACGCCCATCAGGCCCACCGCGAAGGGGTATCCGAGGCTCCAGCCCAGCTCCGGCATGTGGGCGAAGTTCATCCCGTAGACCGTCCCGACCAGCGTCGGCGCGAACAGGATCGCCGCCCACGAGGAGATCTTCACTCTCAGCGCGCTGACCTGCGGGAACCTACTGCAGAGTCGCCCTGACCTGCGGCGATCCGCCTTTCAGGCCCTTTCGTGGCGCTGCCCGTTTGTACGGCCGATCCTCCCCAGCCGCTGGCCGGCGACCTCGTCCCAGTCTCCCTCCAACTTGCTCCTCCTGAGGCTGGAAGCGAGGGCACGTGCTCGTCGTGGCTGGGACGGTCGTGCGGTGGGTTGTGCATGCGTGTCCTTGAAGAGGTAGGGCTGGTCATGTGAAGGGGCTGTTGAGCCGGGTCGACCGGTTGGGGACCGGTCGCTCGTGACGCGCGACGCTGCCGGCGCTGTCTGGGGACCGGGCGGGGACGGTCCCCGATTCGGGAGACGCTCGGTCCCCAGTGGCATGGGCGTGGGGACCGGTCCCGTCTCGGTCCCGTAGTCGTGGGTGGGGACGGTCCCCGACGTGGCGACCTGACGGTCCCCGAACCGTCGCAGGGCCGTCCGAGATGGTGGGGATCGTGGGGACGGTCCCCACTGAGTCGGGGATGTCAGGGGGGGACCAGCGGAAACAGAGTTGGGGACCGGTCCCGTGGTGCCCGACGGGCGCAGCGCGATCCCCGGTCAGCCAAACCGGGGATTCTCCAGACCATGGAAGTACTCAGCTCCGCCCGCTTGGCAGGGGACAGGAGCGGATTCGTCATGTCCCAGGTCCGCCGCCACAGAATGCCGGTGGAAGAGCCCGAAGGTTAAGATAAGTGCGAAGTGTTGCTTGTGGCAGCGAAATTCCGCTGAATGCCCGTTTCTCTCCCAGGATCTCGCCGTTCGTGAGGGGATTTCTGAACGTACGAGAAGCTGCCGCATACCTGGGACTGTCGCCCGACACCCTTTGAGAGGTCTTCGGGCTGTCGCCGGCGGACGTCGACTTCGAGCGCGGCCTCATCCGCGTTCGCCGACAGGTCCAGCTCCTATACGGCCGCCTGTACTTCACCCTTCCCAAGGGCGGGAAGACCCGCGTCGTCGACATGCCGCCTTCGGTGGCCGCCGAGCTGCGCGCACACCTCCTGCAGCATCCGGCCGGCGAGGTCGAGCTGCCGTGGGGTGGCCCGGAACCAGATCGGGAGAAGCGAGCCTTTCCGCTGGCCCTGACCACGACCTACGGCAACGCGATCCGCGCCAACATCTTCAACGACGAGGTGTGGAAGCCCGCTCTCGCGAAGGCGGGGGTGATCCCCGTGCGGGGGAAGGGCCAGCGCTGGAAGGCCTCCCGCAAGGACGGCTTCCACGTCCTCCGGCACACCTACGCCTCGGTCATCCTCAAGGCGGGCGAGTCCGTGGTCACCCTCGCCCGGTGGCTCGGCCACTCCAGTCCCACCATCACCCTCGACCACTACGCCCACTTCATGCCCGAGGCCGGAGGCAAGGGGCGTGCGGCTGTCGACGCGCTGCTCGGAGTGGCCCCTCAGTACGTCCCAGAAGACCTTGCCCTTGCCTGAGAACGGGTGGCACAGCACATGCTGTGCCACCCGTTCTCGTTGGCGGGGCACGCGCTGAGTCTCATGCCGCTCGACGCCACGGCAGGCGCGCGCGTCTTGCGGGCAGGCCGAGGAGTTCGTGCAACGCCTTGCCTTCGTGGGCCCAGTGGTTCAGTCGGTTGCGGTCCACCCACCGCACGCCGTGACGGTCGCCCCAAGCCATGGCGTCGCGGGTGAACGCGCCGTTGGTGACGACGACCGCGTGGTCCGCCCTGTGTGCGGGACCCGCCGTTCCGTTCACCTGGTACATCACCGACGAGCCGACCTTGCCGCCGACGCGGGTGTGCTTCGCCTGTACCACGATCCGCCCAAGGGGGACCCGGACGCCGATCACGTCCGCGGCCTGGTCTCCGCCCCCGCCCACCCTCCTGGCCGCCCAGCCGTCGCGGACGAGGAGGTCGCGCAGCGCGTGCTCGAACTGCTGGTCGTCCATCGCGTCCAACTCGGACAAGGTGATGCGCAGACGGGCCAGCCTCTCGTTGTCCGCGCGATGCCGACGGGAGCCCCGTACCCGGAGGCAGGCCAAGCCGACGGCGGCGGCGAGACAGATCAGGACCACCAGCGGCCAGGCCGCGGCGGCCCTCGTCAGGAGGCGCGATGCGGCCTGCGCCAGTGCGACCGTGAGCGCGAGGGCAACGGCTGCCGCACCCAGTAGGTCTGCGGTACTGCGCGGTCGCCACCGAATCCTTCGCCGCCGCCGGGCCATCACTGCCCGGCCGCTGGCGCGGAGACGGCGGGCTTCGGCGCGGGCTGCTGTTCGGTGGTGCTGTCGCCGAACCCGAAGACCTGGCCCCAGAGCCACACCACCGCGCACAGGCCGGCCACGGCCCAGATGCTCAGGCCCTTGGCGGACTTCGGACCCGGCTTGCGGCGGAGGTGGCTTCGTACGCGCACGTATCCGTCCGGAACCTTCGGCATGCTGATTCCCTCCCCATCGGGCCGCACCATGCGGACCTCCAGATCGGTTGTAGCTGCGGCCACTGACAGAACCTGATACACCGTCATGATCGTGTGGGTGGCAAGGGTGCAAGTCGGCCAAGTCTGCACGAGTCCCTGGCTGACTGCATGGCCCGCTGGCCTGCGAGTGGGCTTTCCGGTTGTGTCCCCACGAGGCCTCTGAGGCGGTGATCAATGGTTGGCTTGCGCTAAGTCGATCAAGCTCGTGTGGCGGGTCGCTACAGCCAATCGCGCTTCTTGAAGATGACGTACAGGCTCACGCAGACCACTGCCATCAGAAGGATGGCGAAGGGGTAGCCGCCTGCCCACTTCAACTCCGGCATGTCCTCGAAGTTCATGCCGTAGATGGTTCCCACGAGTGTGGGCGCGAACAGGATCGCCGCCCACGAGGAGATCTTCTTGATCTCCTCGTTCTGCTCGAAGCCCGCCTCCGCCAGCGCCCGCATCTCCGCGTTCTGCTGCTGGGTGACGAGGGTGGCGTTGACGGTGAGGATCTCGGTCAGCGCCTGGCGGAAGCCGTCGACGCGCTCGCTGGTGTGCGTGACGTGGTCGGCGACGTCCCGCAGGTAGCGCTGGAGCTCCTCGTCCGTGCCGTACTTGGCGAAGCCCGCCATCAGACCGTGCAGCATGCCGACCAGCGGGCGGGTGGCGCGCTGGAACTCGACCATCTCGCGGGAGAGTTCGTAGATGCGGCGGGAGACCTCCGGGTCGCCGCGGAAGACCTCGGTCTCGATCTCGTCGATGTCGGTCTGCACGCCCGCGACCACGGGCGCGTAACCGTCGACGACCGCGTCGAGGATGGCGTACAGCACCGCTTCCGGGCCCAGCCTCAGCAGCTCCGGCGACTCCTCCATGCGCCGGCGGACGGCGGACAGGTCCGGCGCCGCGCCGTGCCGGACGGTGATCAGGAAGTCGGGGCCGACGAAGACGTGCAGCTCGCCGAAGTCGACCTCCTCCGGTGCGTCGAGGTAGCGGGCCGCCCGCAGGACCACGAAGAGGGTGTCGCCGTAACGTTCCAGTTTGGGCCGCTGGTGGGCCTCCAGGGCGTCCTCCACGGACAGCGGGTGCAGCCCGAACTCCTCCGCCAGGGAGAGCAGTTCGCCCTCGGTGGGGCGGGCCAGGCCGATCCAGGCCATGCCGGACGGCTTCTCGCGCAGTTCCCGGTAGGTGTCGGCGAGGGTCGCGGGGGAGGAGACCCGGACACCGTCCTCGTACAGCGCCGCCTGGACCACGCTGCCGGCCTCCGCGGGCCGCGCGGGCGGCGGACCGACGGCGGGCGGCGGACCGCTCTTCGGCGGCTGCGGGGGGAGGGGGCGCCGCCGGCTCGGCTTCCTGGCGTTCTTCTAGGCGATGGGACACCTCCCGGTGGGCCTGCGGCGGTGTGACCGGGGACCAGGATATCCGGGGCCAGGGACACCGTGACGGGGAGGTGCGCGCGACCGGGCGGGACGCGGGCCGCGGCCGCATGGAGAGGGGGCGTTGCGGGCCGCTCGTGGAGGCCCGCAACGCCCCCTGGTTCACTCACCTGAGGGGTACTCAGGAGCATGTGGCGCTAGGAGTTCACCTGCGCGGTCACCAGGCCGGAGAAGGTCGTCAGCCGGGTGTAGACGCCCGGGTACCCGGGCTGCGCGCAGCCCTCGCCCCAGGAGGTGATGCCGGCCAGGACGCCCCCGACGAGCAGCGGGCCACCGCTGTCGCCCTGGCAGGCGTCCACGCCGCCGGAGGTGTGTCCGGCGCACACCATGTCGCTCGCGACGAAGGCGGAGCCGTACGCGCCGCGGCAGCCGGTGTCGGACACGGTCGGCACGGTCGCGGTCCGCAGCTGGTTGGAGGAGCCGCCGTTCTGGGAGGTGGTGCCCCAGCCGAGCACGCGGGCCGTGGTGCCGGCCGCGTACACGGAGGTCTGCGCGGAGGAGACGTACGTCGCCGTGCCGTACGGCATCGGCGTCGACAGCGTCAGCACCGCGACGTCCTCGCCGTCGGTGACGTCCGTGTAGCCGGGGTGGACCCAGATGCCGCTGACCCGGCTCACCGTGCCGTTGGTGCCGTTGCGGTAGGTGCGGCCGCCGACGACGCGGACGCCGCCCGTGGTCTCGCCGACCATGCAGTGCGCGGCGGTCACGACCTTGGTGGGCGAGACCAGGGTGCCGCCGCAGAACTGGTTCTGCGCGGCGTCCGTGATCTGCATCATGAACGGGTACGCGGTCGTGGTGGTCGTCGTGCCGCCGACGATCGGCTGCGGGGCGGCGACGGCGGCGGGGGCGGTGAGCAGCGCGGTCGCGGCGGCGGCGGTCGCCGCGGCGAAGGCGGCGGCGGCGCGTCTGGCACGGGTGAGACCGGACATGAGTCTCCTCAAGTGGTGGCCGGTGGGGGCGCGCGGGCGGGGTGGAGCACGGGAGCCTCGGGACAGGTCCCCGTATGCCCGGCGAGCGGCACGTGACGACGCTAGGGCCGGCGGCCCGCCCGGCCCAATGAGGGAACCCCCTAGGGGGAGTGGGGGAGGGAAAACCCTCGGTCGGGTGCCGCCCGCCGTCAGGTGACGTGCCGTCCCGCCGCCAGCCGGACGATGTCCACCCGCGAGCGGATCCCCAGCTTGCGGTAGACCCGGGTGAGCGTCGCCTCGACCGTCTTGACGCTGATGAACAGCCGCCCGGCTATCTCCCGGTTCGTCGCGCCCTCCATGACCAGCGCCGCCACCTGACGCTCCATCGAGGCGAGCCCCTCCAGCGCGGCCCTCACGTCCGCCGGGGCCGGCCGCCGGTCCGGCACCGCGCCCGCCACCACGGCCGCGTCGACCTGCCGCAGCCAGGGCAGCGCCCGGCACCGCCGCATCAGCCGCGCCGCCTCGTCGTACGACGTCGGCCCGGGCCCCCGCCGGGCCCGCAACCGGGCCAGCTCGAAGGCCGCGCGCGCCTCCTCCAGCCCGTAGCCCAGCTTGCCCAGCCGGTCCTGCGCCGACGTCAGCCGGGCGACCGCCGCGTCGTGGTCGCCGCCCGCCGCCCGCACCAGCGCCTCCGCCCGGTCCAGCACGGCCAGCACGCTCTCCCGCCCCAGCCGCAGCGCCTGCTCCCGGGTCACGTCGATGACGTCCTGGGCCTCCGCCGGCGCACCCACCCGCACCAGCGCCTCCGCCAGGTCGCCGTGCCAGCGGCCGCGCGCCGGGTCGGTGACCCCGAGCCCGTTCTCCAGCTCCCGCACCCGGCGCAGCGAGCGGACGGTGCCCGGCGCGTCCCCGGCGACCAGCCGGACGTAGCCGAGGGCGGCCAGCGCGCGCGAGAGGTAGATCTGGTCGCCGTCCTCCTCGGCGTGCCGCACCGCCTCCCGGGCCAGCGCCAGCGCCTGGTCCACGCTGCCGCCGGAGGCCTCGGCGAGCGAGGCGAGCATCGCGGAGGCCACCTCGCCGATGCCCAGGTCACGGGCGAGCCCGAGGCTCTCGCGGGCCAGGTCCAGGGCGCGGCCGCAGTGCCCGGAGCGCAGTTCGGTCTCGGCCAGCAGCCGCAGGAAGTGCACCTCGCTCTCCACCATCCCGCGCCGCCGCACCTCGCGCAGCAGCGTGGTCACCGTGCCGCGCGCCTCCGGCAGCTGGTCGCTCATCAGCAGCCAGCGGAACCGGGTCGAGCCCGCCCCGTTGTGGTGGCACGCCACCTGCGGGTCCTGCGGCTCCTTCAGCGCCCGCTTGATGGTCGCGGGCGCGTCCGGGTGACCCATCAGGGTCTCGGCCTGGGCCTGGAAGGCGAGTGCCAGCAGCTCGGTCCGGCGGTCCCCGGCCCGCGCCGCCAGGCCCGCGGCGTGCGCGGCCTCCTCCCGGCCCTCGGCGAAGTCGCCCTCGACGACCAGCGCCCGCCACGCCAGCTGGTAGTGTACCAGGGCGAGCAGCCGCGGGTCGTCGCCCGCGTCGGCCAGCGCCTGCGGGAAGACGGCGTCGACCTCCCCGAGCGCCTGTCCCGCCGCCTCGATCACCACCATCCAGGCCCGCACCCGCTCCGCGGGCACCGTGGCCCGGGTCAGCACCTCCCGCGCGATGTCCCGGGCCAGGTCCACCTCGCCGGCGGTGATCGCGTCCTCGGCCGCCTGCAACCGCCGCTCGTCCGGCCCCGGCACGCTGTCGGCCGGCGCGTGCCGGGCCGCGAGCAGCCCGAGCGAGGCGGCCACCGAGGGCGCCCCGCGGTCCCGGGCCAGCATGGCGGCCCCGGCGAGCCGCGCCGCCACCTGCGGATCGGTCCCCGTCGTCGCCAGCGCCAGGTGCCGGGCCCGCTCGATCGGGTCGGAGGCCGCCGTCGACAGGGCGGCGTGCGCGGCCCGCCGCTGGTGGGCGGGCGCCTCCGCGTACAGCGCCGCCGAGATCAGCGGATGCGCGAAACGTACGGCGGAGCCCTCCGGTTCCGTCATCAGCAGTCCGAGCCCGGCCGCCCGGGCCGTCTCGGCCTCGGCGTTCTCCCGGCCGGCCGCGTGCAGCAGGGACAGCGTGGGCCGGGCGCCGGCGCTGGCCACGAGCAGGGTGTGCCGGGCCTCGCCGGAGAGGATCTCCAGCCGGCTGAGGACGAGTGCGCGCAGCGAGGTCGGCACCGGCAGCGGCTCGCCCGGACGCGGCGGGGTCGGGTTCTCGGCGAGGGCGCGGCCCAGCTCCAGCGCGAACAGCGGGTTGCCGCCGCTGGTGCGGTGGATGTCCCGGACGGTGGAACGCGGCAGCCCGGTGTAGCCGCGGTGGTCGAGCAGCGCGGAGACCTGGGCGCGGGAGAGCGGGCCCAGGCGGACGGCGAGCGTGTCGGGGGGAGCGGTGCGCAGGTGGCGGTCGTACTCCTGGCCCTCGGTGCGCACCGCGCAGAGCATCGTGACGGGCGTGTCGCCGAGCCGGCGGGCGGCGAAGCCGAGCAGCTCGGAACTGGCGGAGTCCAGCCACTGCACGTCGTCGGCGACGACGAGGACCGGCCCCTCGGCGGCGAGCGCGCGCAGCGCGGACAGCACGGCCAGGCGCAGCGCGAGGCCGTCGCGCTGGAGGGTGGACTCGCCGCGGCCGGTGAGCGCCGACTCCAGTGCGGTGCGCTGTGCGGCGGGCAGCTTGCCGGACACCTGGTCCAGCACCAGGCCGAGCAGGTCGGCGAGGGCCAGGAACGGCAGATGCGATTCGGACTCCGTCGCCGAGCAGCGCAACACGGTCCGGGCCGCCTCGGCGTAATCCGCGGCCAATGCCCGCAGCACGGTCGACTTTCCTATTCCCGCGGGCCCGTGGAGCAGCACACTGCCCCCGCGGCCGAGCTGCTCACGCGCCGCCGTGAACGGTTCCTCCCGGCCGATGACCAGGTCGGGGCGGCCGCTGGCAGGCTCCTCGAAGTCCCGTCGCACGGTCACCGCTCCCTCCGAGTGTCGTGTCCGGGCCAAATTCTAGGCAACATCTCATTGACATCCGGAGTGATGGGACGGTGAGGGAGATAACAGCGGCGGGCCCCCGGGAAAAAGCGGTCCTCCCCCGAACCACCGAAACGGCCGAAACAGCCGGTCCGGCCGGTCCGGCCGGTCCGGCCGGACCGCCCGGACCGCCCCGGACCGCCCCGGACCGCCCGGACCGCCCGGACCGCCCCGGGCGGACCGGACCGCCCGAGCCGCCGGACACCACGGCAGCGCCCCGCCCGCCGCGCGGCCGTCACCGCCCCGCACCGGGCGCTTCCACCGCCATGTCCTCGCTCCTTCCCCGGGCACGCGCTGCCGTTCCGGGGTAGGGACACGCACCACGGATCACACGATGGCGACGAGCCGCCCGGCACGGTCCGGCACCGAGGAGGACGGATGACGACGGCGACGGAGGAGTTCCGCAGCGCCCGGGACTTCCTGCTGGAACACCGCGAGGACCACGACACCGCGTACGCGGGCTTCCGCCGGCCCCGGACCGAGTACTTCGACTGGGCGCTGGACCGGTCCGACGTCGTCGCGGCCGGGAACGGACGCACCGCCCTGCACATCGTCGAGGAGGACGGAAACCGACACCCTGCTCTCCCACGCCGGGCCGGCGGACCGCTCGGACCGCTCGGACCGGGTGGCCAGCTGGCTGCGGGCCCGTGACGTCCGCGCGGGGGACCGCGCCCTCGTCATGCTCGGCAACCAGGCCGAGCTGTGGGAGACGGCGCTGGCGGCCATGCAGTTGCGCGCGGTCGTCATCCCGGACACCCCGCTGCTCGGCCCCGCCGACCTGCGCGACCGGGTGCAGCGCGGCCGGCTGTGGCACGTGCTCGTACGGGCCGAGGACGCCGGCGAGTTCGCCGGGGTGCCCGGCGACTGCACCCGCGTCGCGGTCGGCGGCACCCCGGTGGGGTGGCAGCCGTACGCGGAGGCGTACGCCGCACCGCCCGGGTTCACCCCCGACGGTCCCACCCGCGCCGACGACGCTGTGGGAGACGGCGCTGGCGGCCATGCAGTTGCGCGCGGCCGTCATCCCGGCCACCCCGCTGCTCGGCCCCGCCGACCTGCGCGACCGGGTGCAGCGCGGCCGGCTGCGGCACGTGCTCGTACGGGCCGAGGACGCCGGCAAGTTCGCCGGGGTGCCCGGCGACTGCACCCGCGTCGCGGTCGGCGGCACCCCGGTGGGGTGGCAGCCGTACGCGGAGGCGTACGCCGCACCGCCCGGGTTCACCCCCGACGGCCCCACCCGCGCCGACGACCCGCTGATGCTCTGCTTCAGCCTCCGACTACAAGATCTCCCCGTTCGAGCTGGAGAGCGCCCTGCTGGAACACGAGGCGGTCGCCGAGGCCGCCGTCGTACCGGCACCGGACGCCCCGCGCCTGGCCGTGCCCAAGGCGTACGTCGTCCTCGCGGAGGGCCGGGAGCCCGGCCCGGACACCGCGAAGGCGCTGTTCGAGCACTCCCAAGAGACGCTCGCCCCGTACCAGCGCATCCGCCGGCCGGAGTTCGCCCCGCTGCCCAAGACCGTCTCCGGCAAGATCCCCGCCGCAGCGAGCTGCGCGAGGCCACGGCGGCGGGCTCGGACGCCGAGTACCGCGAGGAGGACTTCCGGTGACGCGAAAACGGGATGGCAGCGTCCGACCCCGCTCGGTAAGGTGCGCCGATGCCATCGGTCAAGCAGTTCCAGGTCACCTTCGACTGCGCGGAACCGGAGCGGCTCGCCCGCTTCTGGTGCGAGGTGCTGGGGTACGTCGTAGCGCCGCCACCGAAGGGGTTCGCCACGTGGGACGACTACCAGCGCTCGCTGCTCCCTGAGCAGCAGGGCGCCTGGTTCGCCTGCGTCGATCCCTCGGGCGCGGGCCCGCGGCTGTTCTTCCAGCGCGTCCCCGAAGGGAAGGCCGCCAAGAACCGGGTGCACCTCGACGTGCGGGTCGCGACCGGACTCGTGGGCGAGGAGCGCCTGGCCGCCCTGGAGGCCGAGTGCGCGCGACTGGTCCCGCTCGGCGCCGTTCACGTGCAGACGCTGTACGACGGCAACGACGCGTGCATCCCGATGCTGGACGTCGAGGGCAACGAATTCTGTCTCGACTGAGCGTGCCCCGTCGTCCTGGTCCCGCCCGCGACGGCCGGCCCGGGCTCCGCTCGCTGGTACCGGCGATCCCAGGAAAAGGAGCCCCTGGCTGATCGTCCGGCAGTGCGGCACCGTGACCGCATGACCACGCCCGCAGCCCAGGACGCGCAGAACGAGGACGCCTGGAGGACGACCACGAGACGCGGCGTCCTTCTCGCCGGCGCCGTGGCGCTCCTCGTCGGTGTGACGGGGTGCTCGGCCGACGACTCCGGTTCCGGCAGCACCAGCGCTTCCCGCACGCCGGTGAACGTGGCGGACGCCGTCCCGATCCGGGACCTGCGCGACTCGTTCCTGACCGACCGGGCCCGCGCGGAGCGGGAGTGCTACGGCCGCTCGGTGACGGTCCGGGCCGTCGTGCTGACGACGGGTGCGAGCGAGTTCGGGACGCCCACCATCGAGGCGTCGGACGTGCCGGGCGGCACCCATCTCGCCAGCATCGTCCTTCCCTACGACGACCGCCGCGCGGAGTCCTTCCGCCGTCTGGAGAGCGTCGAGGTCGGCCAGGAGATCGTCGCAGTCGCGACCTGCAACGTCTTCGTCGACGGGGACGACTTCCTGGTCCTCAAGAACTCCGACATCACCGGTTGAGGGAGTCAGGGAGACCAGGGCAACTCGGGCAGACTCACAGGAACGTGGAAGAACAGTGGACACGCAGCACACCCCCAACGCGGCCGTCGCCAGGCGTTCGCGTATCGCGTCGTACGTCCTCGCCCTCGTCGGGACGTTCAGCGCCGTCTTCGGTGAGAGCACCCTGCGGGCGATCGACGCCGGTACCGGGCACGCGATCCCGTACGGCGTGTACTCGACCGCCCACTACGCCATCCTGGTCGTCGCGCACGTCGCCACGCCGTTGGCGGCGGCCCTCTTCGGCGCCGCGCTCGTCCTGAAGAGGCTGTGACGGCGACCGCCCGAAGACCACCGGCGTCCGGCTCGCCGGCGCGCCGCGCGAGCGGTACGGCGTCCTAGACGCAGCCGGGGTGTTCGATCACAGGGGTCCGCGGCCCGTAAGATCGGGTGCCCTTGGGGGTGGTTATGGGGAAGCGGCGTCCCGGCACGCCGACGCTGGAGGAAGTGGCCGCGCTCGCCGGAGTGGGGCGGGGCACCGTCTCCCGCGTCATCAACAACGCGGCGGGCGTGAAGGAGTCGACCCGCCGTGCCGTGCAGCGCGCCATCGCCGAACTGGGCTACGTGCCCAACCTGGCGGCGCGCTCCCTGGCCGGCCGGCCGGCGGACGCCGTGGCGCTGGCCATCACGGAGAAGGACTGGCGCAAGTTCGGGGAGCCGTTCTTCGCGGAGGTGGTCCGGGCCGTCGGCGACGCGCTGGCCGACACCGCCGTGCAGCTGCTGGTCACCCTCGTCCGTACGGACGCCGAGCGGCAGCGCTTCGTCGAGTACGCGCGCGGCGGCCGGGTGGACGGGGTGCTGCTGATGTCCGTGCACGCCGACGACCCGCTGCCCGACATGCTCGCGGACGCCGGACTGCCCACCGTCCTGCTCGGCCGGCGCTCGGGCGACGAGCGGGTCACGTACGTCGACGCGGACAACACCGGAGGCGCCCGCGAGGCGGTCGCGCATCTGCTGCACGGCGGACGCAGGGCCATCGCCACCATCACCGGCCCGCTCGACATGTACGTCGCCCAGTGCCGGCTGCGCGGCTACCAGGAGGCGCTGGAGCGGGCCGGCGTCGGGACCGGGGCCTCCTGGGTCGCCGAGGGCGACTTCACCGAGACCAGCGGACGCCGGGCGATGGCCGAGATCCTGCGCCGGCACCCGGCCGTCGACGCCGTCCTCGCCGCGTCGGACGCCATGGCCGCCGGCGCGCTGGCCGTGCTGCGCGCGGCCGGACGCCGGGTGCCCGAGGACGTCGCGGTGATCGGCTTCGACGACTTCCTGCTCGCCCAGCACGCCGAGCCGCCGCTGACGACGGTCCGCCAGCCCGTCGAGGAGATCGGCCGGACCATGGTGCGGCTGCTCCTGGAGGAGATGGAGCAGCCCGAGGTGGCCTGGCGGCACGTGATCCTCCGGACGCGCCTGGTGGTCCGCGACTCGGCCTGAGCCGCCGGTGCCCCGGCGCCGCCCGCCGTGCGCTCCCGGCGCCACACGGGTTTGCCGCTTCTCTTGACACCCAGGGTGGCTGCTGGCTACATGTCCAGCAGGGTGGGAGCGCTCCCAAGATCATTCCGGCGTCGGGTCCCGCACGTTTCCCGCGTACGGAACCGGCCCGCCGGGCCTCCGCGCCCCCGCCCGAGCCGGCCCGGCCGGGCCGCCTCACCGCACGGCACGACCCCGATCCTTCCTCCCGCACGCCCCCGTACGGAAAGGACGATCCGTTGCGCCCGCACCCGCCCCATCTCGCCGGACAGGCCGGACAGGCCGGACAGAGGCAGGCCGCACGGGCCGAACGGGCCGGACAGGCCCCGAATCCCGGACGCACCGAAGGCGCCGGACCGGCCGCCCGCACCCGGCACCGCGCGGTTTCGGGAGCGCTCCCAACTCCTGCCTGTGACAGATCCGTTCGAGGCAAAGGTCGATCGCATGGCCGGGAACAGGTACGTCGAGAACCGTCCGACGCATTCGCTCCCGCAGGGTTGTCAGGGACATGAGTCGACTCCTACAGTCCCGTTCGACACCAGGGGAGTGGGAGCGCTCCCATGAACTGACGGATGGGAGCGCTCCCGAATCACGTCCCCCGTCGATTCCGGCTGTTCCTCCGAGAGAGGCCCCCGCATGCGACCGTTATCGATCCACCGCACCGCACGCGGCCTGGTGGGCGCGCTGCTCACCGCCGTCGCCACACTGGCCGCGCTCCTCGCCGCCGTCCCGCCGGCCCAGGCGGACACCACGATCTGCGAACAGTACGGCTCGACCGTGATCCAGGGACGCTACGTCGTCCAGAACAACCGCTGGGGCACCGCCGCCACCCAGTGCGTCACCGCCACCGACACCGGCTTCCGGCTCGCCCAGGCCGACGGCTCGGTGCCCACCAACGGCGCCCCGAAGTCCTACCCCTCGGTCTTCAACGGCTGCCATTACACCAACTGTTCGCCCGGGACCCGCCTCCCGGCCCAGGTGAGCACCATCTCCAGCGCGCCCAGCAGCATCTCGTACGGCTACGTCTCCAACGCCGTCTACAACGCCTCGTACGACATCTGGCTGGACCCGACGCCGCGCACCGACGGCGTCAACCGGACCGAGATCATGATCTGGTTCAACCGGGTCGGCCCGATCCAGCCGATCGGCTCCCCGGTCGGCACCGCGAACGTCGGCGGCCGCGGCTGGGAGGTGTGGACCGGCAGCAACGGCTCCAACGACGTGATCTCCTTCGTCGCCCCGTCGGCGATCAGCAGCTGGAGCTTCGACGTCATGGACTTCGTCGACCAGACCGTCGCCCGGGGCATGGCCCAGGCGAACTGGTACCTGACGAGCGTCCAGGCCGGTTTCGAGCCGTGGCAGAACGGCGCGGGGCTCGCGGTGAACTCCTTCTCCTCCACCGTCAACACCGGCGGTGACGGCGGCGGCGATCCGGGCGGGCCCGGCGGCGCCTGCAGGGTCACGTACACCGCGAACGCCTGGGCGGACGGCTTCACCGCCGACGTCACCGTCACCAACACCGGTACCGCCCCCGTCGACGGCTGGCGGCTCGGCTTCACCCTGCCCTCCGGGCAACGCGTCGCCAGCGCCTGGAACGCCTCCGTCGCCCCGGCGGCCGGAGCGGTCGTGGCGAGCAACGTCGCGCACAACGCGCGGATCGCGCCCGGCGGCAGCCAGAGCTTCGGCTTCCAGGGCGTCCACAGCGGGACGTTCACCAAGCCGAGCGCGTTCAGCCTGAACGGCACCGCCTGCGCCGTCGCGTGACACTCCCGGGTGCCGCCGTGCGCCGAGGCCGGCCCGGCCGGTGACACCGACGCCACCGGCCGGACGGCCGGACCCCACGCGGGCGTGACGGGGCCGGCCCGCCGGGTCGGCGCGGCCGTCGCCCAGGGCCGGGCCACCGTCCGCACCGCCCGCCCACGACGGCGCCCCGCCACCCGGCGCCACCGCCTCGTTCGGCTTCACCGCCGCCGGCCGGCCGGGCGCGCCCGCCCCGCAGTGCGCCGGCACCCCCTGACCACGACCCCCGGCCGACGACGCACCAGCGCCGTCCGCATCCGCACCCGTACCGCATCTGGAGGTAGGCATGCCAGACCGCTTCGGACGAGCCGCCGTACGCCCGCACCGACCACGCCGACGCCGTACGTCCGCCCTGGCCACCGGGCTGGCGACACTGCTGCTCGGGGCGGCCGGCCAGGTCTCCGCCCCGCCGGCGGCCGCCGCCGAGCCGCACGCGGACAACCCCTTCGCCGGCGCCTCGTTCTACGTCAACCCCGACTACGCGCGCCTGGTCGACGGGTCCATCGCCCAGACCGGTGACGCCACGCTCAAGGCGAAGATGCAGACGGTCAAGAGCTACCCGACGGCCGTCTGGCTGGACCGCATCGCCGCCATCCACGGCGGCGCGGCCAACGCGGGCCGCAAGAGCCTCGCCGACCACCTGGACCTGGCACTGGCGCAGAAGAAGCCCGGCCAGCCGCTCGTCGCCACCTTCGTGGTGTACGACCTGCCGGGCCGCGACTGCGCCGCCCTGGCCTCCAACGGCGAACTGCCGCTCACCGCGGCGGGCCTGGCCCGCTACAGGAGCGAGTACGTCGACGCCATCGCCGAGGTCTTCGCCGACCCCAAGTACCAGGACATCCGCATCACCACGGTCATCGAGCCGGACGGTCTGCCGAACCTGGTCACCAACCTCTCCGACCCCGAGTGCGCCCAGGCCAGGAGCAGCGGCATCCAGGTCGACGCCATCCGGTACGCCCTGAACAAGCTGCACGCCATCCCGAACGTGTACACGTACATGGACTTCGCCCACTCCGGCTGGCTCGGCTGGGACACCAACCTCTCCCAGACCACCCAGCTCTACACGGACGTCGTCAGGGGCACCACGGCCGGCCTGCGCAGCGTGGACGGCCTGATCACCAACGTCTCCAACTACACGCCGCTCGCCGAGCCGTTCCTGACCGACCCGAACAGGACGGTCGGCGGCAACATGATCAAATCCGGCAGGTACTACGAGTGGAACCCGAACTTCGACGAGTCGGACTTCACCCAGGCCGTCCACGCCGCGCTGGTGGCCCAGGGCTGGCCCGCCTCCACCGGCATGGTCGTGGACACCTCCCGCAACGGCTGGGGCGGCGCCGGGCGGCCCACCGCGGAGGGCACCAGCACGGTCCTGGACACCTACGTCACCCAGTCCAAGGTGGACCGCCGCACCCACCGCGGCCTGTGGTGCAACGTCAACGGCGCCGGCATCGGCCAGCCCCCGCAGGCCTCGCCCGCCGGCCATCCGGACTCGCACCTCGACGCGTTCCTGTGGATCAAGCCGCCGGGCGAGTCGGACGGCGCCGGCAAGGACATCCCGAACGACGAGGGCAAGCGTCCGGACCCGATGTGCAACCCGGAGTACACCGCGCCCAACGCGGGCAACAACCCGACCGGCGCGATGCCGGACGCGCCGCTGGCCGGCCACTGGTTCCACAACCAGTTCGCGATGCTGGTGCGCAACGCCCACCCGGCCGTGCCCGCCGACGGCGGGGGCGGCCCCGGCGACCCGGACGACACCACCGCCCCCACCGCGCCGGCCGGCCTGAGGGCCACGGCGAGGACCGCCGGCAGCGTCTCCCTGGCCTGGACCGCGGCCACCGACGACGTCGGCGTGACCGGCTACGACGTGTACCGCGACGGCACCAGGGTCGCCTCCACGGCCGGCACCGCGACCACGTTCACGGACACCGGGCTGAGCGCGGCCACGGCCTACGCCTACACCGTCCGGGCCCGGGACGCCGCCGGGAACGTCTCCGCGGCCTCGGCCGCGCTGACCGTCACCACCGACACCGGCGGCGGCAACCCGGACCCGGCCGGCGGGATCAAGGTCGCCTCCAAGAACAACGACTCCTCGCCCACCGACAACGCCATCCGTCCCGGCCTGCGCATCACCAACACCGGCAGCGGCCCGCTGGACCTGACCAAGGTCACCGCCCGCTACTACTTCACCCGGGACGGCGGTGCGCCCACCGTCAACGCCTGGTGCGACTACGCGGCCCTGGGCTGCGCCGACGTCAGGCTCCGCGTGGTCGCGCTGAGCACGCCGGTGGCGGGCGCGGACGCCTACCTGGAGGTCGGCTTCGCGTCCGGCACGCTCGCCGCCGGCCGGGACACCGGCGACATCCAGCTGCGGATGGCCAAGTCCGACTGGTCGGCCTTCAACGAGGCCGGTGACTACAGCCGCACCACCGCCACGTCGTACGCCGACGCCCCGGCGGTCCCCGCCTACCTGGGCACCGTCCTGGCCTGGGGCGCGCCGCCCGCCTGACCCGCGCGGCCCCTCCCCGCACCCCCTCGCCCGTCCGGCGGCACCCTGCCCGGGCGGGCGGGGGCTCCCTCACATCCACCGGCACGGAGCCGCAAGGAGGGAAGACCCACCCGCGACAACCCCCACGAAGCTCAGGAGACACCATGGCTCGACGCAAGAGACGACTCGTTTCCCTGGCGGCGGTGCTGGCGACCCTGCTCGGCGGAGTCGGCCTGGCCCTGTTCGGCCAGGGCGACGCGCAGGCGCACGGCGTGACGATGACGCCCGGATCGCGGACCTACCTCTGCTACCTGGACGCCAGGACCGGCACCGGCGCCCTGGACCCGGCCAACCCGGCGTGCAGGGCCGCGCTCGCCGAGAGCGGCTCGACGGCGCTGTACAACTGGTTCGCCGTGCTCGACTCCAACGCGGGCGGCCGCGGCGCGGGATACGTCCCGGACGGCAGGCTGTGCAGTGCCGGCGACCGCTCCCCGTACAACTTCACCGGCTACAACGCCGCCCGTGCGGACTGGCCCCGGACGCACCTGACCTCCGGGGCGACGATCAGGATCAGGCACAGCAACTGGGCGGCGCACCCGGGTTCCTTCCGGGTGTACGTCTCCAAGCCCGGTTACTCGCCCACCTCCCCGCTGGGCTGGGGCGACCTGGAGCTGATCCAGACGGTGACCAACCCGCCGCAGTCGGGTTCGGCCGGGTCCGAGGGCGGTCACTACTCCTGGGACCTGAGGCTGCCCTCGGGCCGCTCGGGCAACGCGATGATGTTCATCCAGTGGGTGCGCTCGGACAGCCAGGAGAACTTCTTCTCCTGCTCCGACATCGTCTTCGACGGCGGCAACGGCGAGGTGACCGGCATCCGCGGCTCGGGCAGCGCCCCGACGCCCACGCCGGCTCCGACGACGCCCGCACCGACGCCGACCGACGCCGACCCGCACACCGGGTGCATGGCCCTGTACCGGGTGACGAACCACTGGAACGGCGGCTTCCAGGGTTCCGTCGAGGTGATGAACCACAACGCGGCACCGCGCGACGGCTGGGCGGTGCGCTGGCAGCCGGGCGCCGGCACCAGGATCAGCCAGGTCTGGAACGGCGCGCCGAGCACCGGCTCCGACGGCACGGTCACGGTCAGGAACGTCGACCACAACCGCACCATCGCGCCGGACGGCAGTGTCACCTTCGGCTTCACGGCCACCTCGACCGGCAACAACCTGCCGGCCGGCACGGTCGACTGCGTCACCCCCTAGGCACCCTCCGGCCGTGCGGCGGCGCCGGATCCCGCAGCGGGCGGGTCCGGCGCCGCCGTGCGCCGGCTCAGCGCAGGGTGGCGTGCAGGGCGTCGGCGGGCCGGTTCACCGGGCGCGGGGTGCCGGCGGGGTCGTCCACGACGTACAGCGGGACGCCCAGGGCGTCGGCGGCGGCGCGGGCCCCGGCGGCGTACCCGGTCAGCGAGAAGTACACGCAGCGCGCGGACTCCGACATGGCCGTCAGCCACAGGCACTCCACGTCCCGCGGGGTGGCCGGCCGCGTGGACGGGTCGACGTGGACGAGCAGTCCGCGGGCGGCGAGGCCGACCCCGGACGGGGGCCGCCGGTCGGCGCGGCGCAGGTCGCGGTGGCCGAGGCGGTGCAGATAGAGGGCGGCGGCCGTGACGGCGTCGAGGACGGCGCACCCGGCGGCCGGCCGCCCGGGGCCGGGCGCGGCCACCGGGACGTGCAGCACCGTGCCGCAGGGACAGCCCAGCTCCGGGCGCGGCCACTGGTTGTGCCGGCCGCAGGACGCGCACCGCACGGCGACCCACTCCTCGTCCCAGTTGCGGTGCGTCACGGCCGTCGGCGCGGTGTGCCGGTCCAGCGGCGGGCCGGCCGGGGCGCCGCAGGCGCAGGGGTACGACGGCGCGGTGAAGAGGTGCTCGCGGCGGCAGGCCGGGCAGCGCACCGGCAGGCTCTCGGGCATGGCCACATGGTGCTCCGGCCGCTCCCGGTCTGTCCGCCCCTTGACGGCATTCGGCACCCGCCCCCACCTTGCTTCCCATGAACAAAAGTTAATTTCCAGTATGCGGAAGCGTTGGCGTGGTTGCCGGTGCCGTCCCCGCCGCCGCAGCCGTGGCCGCCGCCTCCGTACAGGTGTCCGCCGCCGGCCCCGCCGTCGCCCGCCGCGTGGTCCTCGGCGGCGCAGGTCCGGCGCAGGTCGCCGCCCCGGCCGAACGGGAGGCGCCCCTCGTCGCGCATCGCATCCCACCCCCGTCGCCCGGGACCCGCCGTACCCCCGTGCCGGCGGGTCCCGGTGTGTGGGGAGTACGTGCCCGCGGCGGGGCGCGCGCGAAGCCTGCGGGGGCGGGTTCAGAGCTTGATGTGAGGTAGCCGTACCGGGCGCACGCCCCGCGGCGTACCCGGGAGTTCGCCCCGCCGGGTCCGGGCAGGGCGATGGGCGCCGGGAAGGCGGGGCTCGTTCCCGGCGCCCTCGGCCGTCCGGCTCTCCGGCGGGCGGGGCCGGGCAGCCTTCCGGTCGGGGGTCAGCGGGGCAGCCAGTCGAAGGCCTCGGCGCTCGGGCGGTCGCCCGGCTTGTACTCGAGGCCGACCCGGCCGTCGTAACCCGCCTTCTTCAGCTGGTCCAGGAGGTCTTCGAGGGGGAGTGAGCCCGTGCCCGGGGCGCCGCGGCCCGGGTTGTCGGCGATCTGGACGTGACCGGTCTTCGGCGCGTACCGCTCGATGACCGCCGGCAGGTCCTCGCCGTTCATGGACAGGTGGTACAGGTCCATCAGGAACCTGGCGTTGCCCAGGCCCGTCGCCTCGTTGACCCTGTCCGCGATGCCGACCGCGGCGGGCGCGCTCACCAGCGGGTACAGCGGCGACTCGGTCCGGTTGAGCGCCTCGATCAGCAGGACCGCGCCGATCCGGTCGGCCGCCCGCGCCGCGAGCACCAGGTTCTCGAGCGCCAGCGCGTCCTGTTCGGCCGGGTCCACGCCCTCGACGCGGTTGCCGTACACGGCGTTGAGGGCCGTGCAGCCCAGCGAGCGCGCGAAGCCGGCGGCCACGCCGACGTTGGCGCGAAACCGCTCCGACTCCTCGCCCGGCACCGACAGGGCGCCGCGGTCCGGGCCCGGGAGCCGGCCGGCGTAGAAGTTCAGGCAGGTGAGCCGTACGCCCGCGTCCGCGATCGCCCGCCCGAGGGCGTCGAGCTCGGCGGGCCCGGGGGTCGGGGTGTCGGTCCAGGGCCACCACAGCTCGACCGCGGTGAAGCCGGCCGCGGCGGCGGCCGCGGGGCGCTCCAGGAGCGGGAGTTCCGTGAAGAGCATCGACAGGTTGACGTTGTAGCGCTGCTCCGCGAATCCCATCGGCCCGGCGCTCCTTCCGTACTTGTATTCCGTATTGTGGAATCTGTTTTCCGTTTATTGGAAGATTGCCGCCCGCTGGCCGGGCTTGTCAAGGGGGCGCGGCGGAAGACGGCGAGGCGCGTTAGGTTGAGCGCGTGCGACTGAGAGTGGAATTCACGACCGAGCCCTTCGGCCTCGACGAGGCGCCCGCGCCCGCGCTGGTGGCGCGCGAGGTCGTCGAGGCGTCGGAGCTGGACGCGGCGGACGTCGGCCCGTTCGGCAACAGCGCCGAGGGCGGGGCCGACGCCGGGCCGGCGGCCGTCGACGCGCCGCTGCGCACGACTCTCCAGGCGGGTGCCACCCGGGTCTCGCTCCAGGTCGACGTGGTCGCGGAGGGTGACCGGTGAATGCGGACGAGCCCTTCGTCGCGGCGGTGAAGCCGCTGGTCGACGCCATGGGCGGCGAGCTGCTCCCGCCGGACGAGGCCGGCCCCGACGACGTGGTGCTCGCCTGGCAGGGCGCCGACGTGGTCGCCGTGCGGCTGCCGCAGCTCGCCGACTCCCTCGACCGCATCCTCGCGGCCATGGAGCGCGAGCGGGGCAAGCCGCTGTCCGAGCTGGACCGCAGGTCCAAGCAGGAGGCGGTGCGCATACTGGAGGCGCGGGGTGCCTTCTCCGTGCGGCACGGGGTGGAGACCGTGGCGAGCGCGCTCGGTGTCAGCCGGTTCACCGTCTACAACTACCTCAACCGCGAGAAAGAAGCCTGACAGGGCCTGACAGGGCCTGACCGGGGCCTTGTCCCCGTGGTGCGACCGCCGTCCCGGCTGTTTCGGGGGCGGCGGTTTTTGTCACCCAGAATTTTCAACAGACTGTTGACGCGGTGTTCCGGGGGGCGTTAGCTGTCCGCAGCCCGTTCAGTACGACGGCCGACAAGGCCCACGGAGGCTCCCGTGACGTCCACTGCCACGCCGCCGGGCCTGGCCCGTTTCAACGCCCTGGAGGAGCACGCGGCCCTCGCCGCCCTGCACGAGGCGTGTGCTTCCACGGCCTGGGCCCGCCGGCTGCTCGCCGCCCGCCCCTACGCCACCGCCGAGGACCTCTGCACCGCCAGCGACGCCGCGACGGCCGACCTGACCCCGGGGGACCTGGAGGAGGCGATGGCCGGCCACCCGCCGATCGGCCGCCCCGAGCCGGGCGACCCGGCCTCGGCCCGCGAACAGCGCGGCATGGCCGGCGCCTCCGCGGAACTCCGGGCGCAGATGCTGGAACTGAACCTGGCCTACCAGGAGAAGTTCGGTCACGTCTTCCTGATCTGCGCCACCGGCCGCACCGGCGAGCAGATGCGCGACGCGCTCCGGGAGCGGATCGGGAACCCGCCGGAGCTGGAACGGGAGATCGTCCGCACCGAACTGGGCAGGATCAACCGCATCCGCCTGGCCACCCTCGTACAGGAGGACCGGACATGAGCACCAGCACCACCGCCTCCGTGTCCACCCACGTCCTGGACACCAGCGTCGGCCGCCCCGCCGGGGGCGTCGCCGTCCACCTCGCCGCCCGCTCGGGGCGCGGGGCGCGGTGGCGGGCGCTCGGCGGGTCCGCGACCGACGCGGACGGCCGGTGCGAGGACCTCCCGGCACTGCCGGAGGGCACCACCCACGTACGGCTCGACTTCGCGGTCGGGGTGTACTTCGAGAAGTCCGCGACCGAGCGAGCAGATGCGCAGCAGGACGCCCCCGCGAACCGGGACAGCGGACCCGCCGTGTTCTTCCCGGAGGTGGCGGTCACGTTCGCCGTCGTGCCGGGCGAGCACTACCACGTACCGCTGCTGCTCAACCCGTTCGGCTACTCCGTTTACCGAGGGAGCTAGCAGACCATGCCCACGATCCTGGGACCGAACCAGTACGGCAAGGCCGAGAACCGAGTCGTGAAGATCACGCGGGACGGCGCCACCCACCACATCAAGGACCTGAACGTGTCGGTCGCCCTGAGCGGCGACATGGCCGAGGTCCACTACTCCGGCTCCAACGCCAACGTGCTGCCGACCGACACCACCAAGAACACGGTGTACGCGTTCGCGAAGGAGTACGGCATCGACTCCGCCGAGCAGTTCGGGATCCACCTCGCCCGGCACTTCGTCACCTCGCAGGAGCCGATCCACCGGGCCCGCGTCCGCATCGAGGAGTACGCCTGGGAGCGGATCGAGACCTCCGACGCCGATTCCCGGTTCGTCGGCGCGGACGAGGCCAAGCACTCCTTCGTCCGCACGGGCCGGGAGACCCGGCTGACCCAGATCACCTACGACGGCGAGCGGTGGGAGGTCGTCTCCGGCCTGAAGGACCTGGCCGTGATGAACTCGACCGACTCCGAGTTCTGGGGCTACGCCAAGGACGGGTACACGACGCTACAGGAGGCCTACGACCGCATCCTGGCCACCCAGGTCTCCGGCCGCTGGCGGTTCAACTGGACCGACGACGAGCAGAGGACGCCCGACTGGGAGACGTCCTACGAGCAGACCAGGAAGCACATGCTCCAGGCCTTCGCCGAGACGTACTCGCTGTCGCTGCAGCAGACGCTGTACCAGATGGGCGCCCGCATCATCGACCACCGCAGTGAGATCGACGAGGTCCGCTTCTCCCTGCCGAACAAGCACCACTTCCTGGTGGACCTGGAGCCGTTCGGGCTGAGGAACGACAACGAGGTGTACCTCGCCGCCGACCGCCCCTACGGCCTGATCGAGGCCACCGTCCTGCGCGACGGCTGCGAGGCGCGGATCCCCGTGGACCTCACCAACCTCTGATCCCGGCCCCCTTTCGGCACCCGCGGCCGGCGGCGACGCGGGCACGGCTCCCCGGCCGCGGCACTCAGACTCCCAGGGTCCTGCCGTGCCCTGCCCACCACGGTCCACCAAGCGAAAAGGACGAACCATGGCAGCAGCCCGGCGCATCGTCATCGAGAACTGCGCGATCGCGACCGTGGACGCCGACGACACCGAGTACGCCTCCGGGTACGTCGTCGTCGCCGGCCACCGCATCGAGGCGCTCGGCTCGGGCCGGGCCCCCGAGGGCCTGGAGAACGTCGTCCGCCGCATCGACGCCTCCGGCCACCTCGTGACCCCTGGTCTGGTCAACACCCACCACCACTTCTACCAGTGGATCACCCGGGGCATGGCCACGGACCACAACCTCTTCGACTGGCTGGTCGCCCTGTACCCGGTCTGGGCGCGCATCGACGAGCAGATGACGTACGCGGCCGCGCAGGGCTCGCTGGCGATGATGGCCCGCGGCGGTGTCACCACGGCGATGGACCACCACTACGTCTTCCCGCACGGCTCCGGCGACCTGTCCGGCTCGGTCATCCGCGCCGCCCGCGAGACGGGCGTCCGCTTCACCCTCGCCCGCGGCTCCATGGACCGCAGCGAGAAGGACGGCGGCCTGCCGCCGGACTTCGCCGTGGAGAGCCTCGACGGCGCGCTGGCCGCGACCGAGGAGACCGTCCGGCAGCACCACGACGCCTCCTTCGACGCCATGACCCAGGTCGCCGTCGCCCCCTGCTCCCCGTTCTCCGTCTCCACCGACCTGCTGCGCCAGGGCGCCGAGCTGGCCCGCCGGCTCGGCGTCCGGCTGCACACGCACGGTTCGGAGACCGTGGAGGAGGAGAAGTTCTGCCACGAGCTGTTCGGCATGGGCCCCACCGACTACTTCGAGTCCACCGGCTGGCTGGGCGAGGACGTGTGGATGGCGCACTGCGTCCACATGAACGCCTCCGACATCGCCGCCTTCGCCCGGACCCGGACCGGTGTCGCCCACTGCCCCTCCTCCAACGCCCGGCTGGCCGC
Organism: Streptomyces cinereospinus; assembly: GCF_042430725.1. NCBI lineage: Bacteria > Bacillati > Actinomycetota > Actinomycetes > Kitasatosporales > Streptomycetaceae > Streptomyces > Streptomyces cinereospinus. Next base: position 46,567 of record NZ_JBHMCY010000011.1, read on the forward strand.
CGGTATCGCCCGGGTGCCGGACCTGCTCGCCGCCGGCGTGCCGGTCGGCCTCGGTGTCGACGGCACCGCCTCGAACGAGTCCGGCGAACTCCACACCGAGCTGCGCAACGCCCTGCTCATCAACCGCCTCGGCGCCCACCGCGAGGCCGCCCTGAACGCCCGTCAGGCGCTGCGCCTGGGCACCTACGGCGGCGCCCAGGTGCTGGGCCGCGCCGACCAGATCGGCTCGCTGGAGCCCGGCAAGCTGGCCGACCTGGTGCTGTGGAAGCTGGACACCCTCGCCCACGCCTCCATCGCCGACCCGGTGACCGCGCTGGTCTTCGGCGCGGCAGCGCCGGTCACGCTCTCCCTGGTCAACGGCGCGGCGGTGGTCGAGAACGGCCGTCTGCTGCGCGTCGACGAGGACGCGGTCGCCCGCTCCACGCGGGACGAGGCGCGGCGGCTGGCGCGGATCGCCGCCCAGGGCTGAGCAGGTGCGGACTCCGGCCGGGAGGGACGGACGGCTCCGGCCGGCCGCCGTGGCCCCGAGCGGGATCCACGGCGCCCGCCTCCGGGGCGGGCGCGGACGCGTTCGCCCCGGACCGGTCTCCGCCCCGGTCCCGCACGACCGGCGCACCACCTCCCTGACACCCCCGGCAGCCCTTCCGCGCGGCCGCGTACCCGGCCGGAGGGGCCGCCGTGGCCGCTCAGCCCGGTGCCGTACCGCCCACCGCCCCCGAGCAGCGCGCCGAGCACGTCCCGCCGACGGGAAACTGCCCGCCGTCAGGACGGCGGCCACCGGCCCGCGGCACGTGGCCGCGATGTACGCCAACGTCGTCGCCCCACCCCTGATCGTCGGCGCGGCCGTCGGCCTGTCCGGCACCGAACCGACCTTCCTCACCGGCGCCTGCCTGTGCACCGCGGGCCTGGCGGCCTTCCTCCGGACGCTCGGCCTGGGGAGGATCGCGCCCGGCTGCCGTCCGCCGACGGCGTCACCTTCGCCGGGGTCGCCCCCATGACGGCGATCGTCGCCTCCCCCGAGGGGGCGGGTGAGGAGATCACCGGGGCGGCGACCCGGCCCCCCGCCACACCGTGCGGCCGGCGCACGGCCCGGCCCGCTCGACGGCGCCGTCCCCCCCCGCACGCCGGGGAGACGGCGCCCCGGGAGCGGGCCGGCGCAGGTCGTCAACGCGCACACGGGCCCGGTGCGTGAGGTTCCGGCGGAGTCGTCCCGCGGTGCCGCCGGAGGCGGAGGACGCACCCGCCCCGGCGCGTGCCGCCCCGCACTCCCCGCCTCAGAGACCGAACAGCGCCGGATCCGCCGCCAGTTGCCTGAACCGCTCCCGCGGGTCGGCGACCAGCCTGCGCTCCTTGAGGTCCATCAGCCCGCTGACCGCCTCGATCTCGGCCGCGACCGTGCCGTCGGCCGTGCGCACCTGCTGCACGATCCGGAAGGTCTTGCCCCGCCCCCACTCGAAGCCGCACGTCACCTCGGCCTCGTCACCCGCGAGCAGCTCCCGCCGGTAGCGGATCGTCGTCTCCAGGACCACCGGGCCGATACCCCGGCCGAGCAGGTCGGCCTGGCGGATGCCGGCCGCCTGGAGCAGCGACCAGCGGGCGTGCTCGGCGTAGTTCAGGTAGACGGCCTGGTTGAGATGGCCCTGCACATCGGTCTCGTATCCGCGGACGGTCACGGGCACGGAAAACGCGTCGCTCACGGTGTCCCCTTGTCGTGGTCTCGTTCTCCCCGATCTTGGCATGCCCATCACGCCCGTCGCGGAGAGGCCAGGAGGTACCGCGCCCGCGTCCGCGGCTCGCTGTGCTCGCCCGCCTGCCAGCCCGCCGCCTCCAGGGTGGCCGCGCAGGCCCGCAGCGCCCCGGCGTCCGGCGCGTGCACGGCGACGGCCTCCGGCTGCGGGGTCGCCCGCACCCGGTAGCCCGGCAGGTCCGCGCCGGCCGGCCGGTGCCCCGCGGCCTCCAGTGCGAGCGCGGCGGCCTGCACCAGATGCGTCCGCTCCCAGCCGCACGGCCGGCCGGTGGCACCGTCCGGGTTGGTCATCCGGCGCAGCTCCAGCAGGCCCTGCCAGGCGCTGTGCACCTCGCGGACCCGGGACGGCCCGGCGTCCGGCCCGGCCTCCTCACCGCCGACGCGCGCGGTGAACACCCCGGCGTCGGCGGACGGCTCCGGGACGGGCCTTCCCGCCTCCGTCCGGGCCTCCCGTGTCCGACGCCCCGCCGGGGTCAGGAAGTGGTCGTGCGGCGGCCGTGGATGCCGGAAGGCCAGGCCGCGCCTCACCAGCGCCGCGAGCTGCGCCTCGGTGCCTCTGAGCCGCCCGGTCACGGGGTCGGCGGCGTCGATGACACGCCGCTGGGCGGCGGTCGGCGGTCGGGTCACGGCGTGCTCCCTCCGGGCGCTGGGCAAGGTCCCCACCGCTGCGAAGACTACGACCCGGGTCCGACATTCCGGCTCGCGGCCACCGGCCGCCCGTGCTCGGTGCCCAGCCGGCCCACCGCCCCCGTCCCGGCTGGACCAGCGCGCCGTCCCGCGGCGGCAGCCCGAGCCGCCGTGCCGCCGGCACCCGCGGGACGTGCCCGTGCGACACCAGCACCACCACGCCCCCGGTGGCGGCCAGGGCGGCGTCCACCTCGTCCAGCATCCGGTCGGCCCGCGCCCCGACCTGCCGCACGCTCTCCCCGGGGTGCTCCGGCGGGCCGGGCACCACTGCGTCCGTGAACCGGAACCAGCCGGGCCGCTCCCGCCGGATCTCGACGGTGGTGATCCCCTCGTAGCCCCCGTGGTCCCACTCCACCAGATCCGCGTCCACCCGCACCGCGCCGTGCAGCCCGATGAGGTCGGCCGTCTCCCGCGCCCGCCGCGCCGGGCTGACGGAGCAGGCCCCGATCCGGTGCGACCGGATCAGCGGCACCAGCCCGCGCGCCCCGGCCGGCCGTGCTCGGTCAGCGGGACGTCCGTCAGGCCGGTGTGCCGCCCGGACCGCGACCACTCGGTCTCCCCGTGCCGCACCAGCTAGGGATCTCCCATGCGGCCCACGCCAAGCGGCGGCTACTGCCGGTACCCGCCGAGGAACCGCCCGATCCGCCCGATCGCCGCCTCCAGATCATCCGCGTGCGGCAACGTCAGGATCCGGAAGTGATCCGGAGCCGGCCAGTTGAACCCGGTGCCCTGCACCACCTGGATCTTCTCCCGCAGCAGCAGGTCCAGCACGAACCTCTCGTCGTCGCGGATGTCGTGCACCTTGGGGTCCAGCCGCGCGAACGCGTACAGGGCGCCCTGGGGCTTCACGCACGACACGCCCGGGATCTCGTTGAGCTTCTCCCATGCCACGTTGCGCTGCTCGTACAGCCTGCCGCCCGGCGCGGTCAGCTCGTGGATGGACTGGCGCCCGCCGAGCGCGGCCTGGATGGCGTACTGAGCGGGCGCGTTGGAGCACAGCCGCATGGAGGCCAGCATGGTCAGGCCCTCCAGATAGTCCCTCGCGTGCTGCCTCGGGCCCGTCACCACCAGCCAGCCGGAGCGGAAGCCCGCCACCCGGTACGTCTTGGACAGGCCGCAGAAGGTGAGGACCACCAGGTCGGGCGCGAGCGCGGCGGCCGAGTGGTGCACGGCGTCGTCGTAGAGGATCTGGTCGTAGATCTCGTCGGCGAAGACCATCAGGCCGTGCCGGCGGGCCAGGTCGAGGATGCCCTCGACGATCTCCCTGGGGTAGACCGCGCCGGTGGGGTTGTTCGGGTTGATGATCACTACGGCCTTGGTCCGGTCCGTGATCTTCGACGCCATGTCGTCCAGGTCCGGGTACCAGCCGGCCTGTTCGTCGCAGAGGTAGTGCACCGCCGTGCCGCCGGCCAGGGTGGTCACCGCCGTCCACAGCGGGAAGTCGGGGGCCGGGACCAGGATCTCGTCGCCGTCCTCCACCAGCGCCTGGACGGCCATGGAGACCAGCTCGGAGACACCGTTGCCGAGGAAGACGTCGTCGACGCCGACCTCCAGGCCGAGCGTCTGGTAGCGCTGGGCGACCGCGCGGCGGGCGGAGAGGATGCCGCGCGAGTCGGTGTAGCCGTGCGCCTGCGGCAGCATCCTGATCATGTCCTGGAGGATCTCCGGCGGCGCCTCGAAGCCGAACAGCGCGGGGTTGCCGGTGTTGAGGCGCAGCACGCTGTGGCCCGCCTCCTCCAGCGCGTTGGCGTGCTCGATCACCGGGCCGCGGATCTCGTAACAGACCTCGCTGAGCTTGTTCGACTGCCGGAACTCCATGCGATGCGCCCCTCCGGTTGTGGTGTTGCTTGGTTTTACCAAGTGCAAGCTTGGAAAGTCCAATGACATGTCTAGACTGCGTCACATGTCACCTCGTCGAAGCTACGACCAGTACTGCTCCGCCGCCCGCGCGCTCGACGTCGTCGGGGACCGCTGGACCCTGCTGATCGTCCGTGAACTCCTCGCCGGCGCGCGCCGCTACACGGATCTGCACGCGGATCTGCCGGGCGTCAGCACGGACGTGCTCGCGTCCCGGCTGAAGGACATGGAACGCGACGGGCTGACGACCCGGCGCCGGCTGCCGCCGCCCGGTGCCGCGTACGTCTACGAACTCACCGCGCGCGGGCGCGCGTTGCTGCCGGTGCTCCAGGCGCTGGGCGCCTGGGGGGAGGCGGAGCTCGGTGAGCGGCGGCCCACGGACGCGGTCCGCGCCCACTGGTTCGCGCTGCCGGTGCTGCGGGCCCTGGCGGGCGGGGGGCTGGTCGAAGTGCGGCTGGAGGAGGGGTGCTTCCACCTGGACGCCGGTGCCGGGGAGGGGCCCGTGTACGGCGACGGCCCGGCGCCGCGCGAACCCGACGCCCTGCTGGTCCTCGGCACCGACACCTGCACGGCGGTCGCCCGCGGCGAGGTGAGCGTGACGGACGCGGTGCGGGACGGACGGATCACGGTGACCGGCGACGGCCCGGTGGCCAAGGCGCTGCGGGAGGCGTGAAAGAACGCCGGAAGGCCCGCACCCGGCGGGCCTTCCGAGGGGACGTCAGGACATCAGGCGCCGGTCGGGCGTCCCGGTCCCCGGGTCAGCGCGTAGCCGCCGACACCGGCCAGCGCCGCCAGCGCGCCGCCCACCGCCGTCCACACCCACCGGTCGGACCACCAGCCGGAGGCCCAGCCGTCCTCGGGCTCGACGTCCGACAGCACGGCCGCGTCCTCGTCCGTCGCCGCGGACGTGACGGCGGCCCCGGGCACCAGCGGCTCGGCCAGCGCCCCGTCCACCGCCGTCGCGCCGCCGATCTCCCTGGCCGCCACCCGCACCTCGGCACGCACCGGCAGACCCAGGTCGGACGTCGGCAGGCCCACCGCCGTGAGGCGGACGTAGTACGTGCCGGGCAGCGGGTCGTTGGCCCACGGCTCCGACCAGGCGCGGACCGTGCGCAGGGTGCAGGCCAGCTCCAGCGAGGCGGCGTCCGCGGCCGCGGTCCGGGTCTGGGTGCCGTACTGGCAGGCCTGGCGGCGGCGCAGCCCGTCGTACACGTCGACCTGCCAGGTCTCGGCGGCGTGCGCGTCCGGCAGCCGCACCGTCGCCCGGACGGTGGGACGCTCGCCGGCGTCCGCGGGGAACGACCAGTACAGGTAGTCACCGGCGGAGGCGTCGGCCGTGGCCGTCCGCCCCTGGCCGATCTCGGCCGCCGTGCGGAACGACGTGCCCGCTCGGGCCGGGACCGCGTCGTCGGCCGCGGGGGACGGCGTGGCGTCGGCCGCCGCCGGGGTGACCGTCCATCCCAGCGCCAGCAGCGCCGCGCCGAAAGCTCTCACCACACGCATCAGTTGGTCCTCCAGACCGTGACCCGCCAGCGCGACAGCCAGCCCCACAGCACACCGGCGACGAAACCGGTCAGGACCAGGACGCCCAGCAGCCACCAGCCGCGCCCCAGGCCGAACGCGGCCACGTCGTCCGACGGCGAGGGACCGTCGACCACGTCGATCGTCAGCTCCAGCGGCAGTCCGGGCGCGGTCTGCACGCCGGAGGCCGCCGAGAAGGAGTGGGTGACCTGAAGGCACACCGTCTCGGCCGCGGGCCTGTCCGCCTCCTCGTCCCCGTCGCGCTCGGGCTCCGGGCGGCGCAGCCCCGTGGAGATCACATCCGTGCGGCCGGTGCCCGCCGCCTCGCCCCGCACCAGTTCGCGGCCCCTGACCGTGACCGCCCGCAGCAGCACCCCGTAGGCCGGACCGACCTCCCGGTCCGCCGACACGCTGACGGAGGCGCGCAGCTCCTGGCCGGGCAGCACGTCCACCCGGTACCAGCGCTGCTCGCCGAATCCCGCGCGGTCGGTGTAGAGACCGGACGCCAGCACCGGCGCCGCGGCGCACCGCCGCGCGCCCTCGGTGGCCACCGGCGTCACCACCGGGTCGGCCGCCCGGTCCACCAACTGGTTGACGCGGTCGGTCAGTTCGTCCGTGTGCTCCACGGACGTGTAGGTGCCGCCGGTCGCCTCGGCGATACAGCTCAGCTGCTGCCGCATCCTGGTGCTGGGCACCAGGCCGAGCGTGTCGATGGTGAGACCGATGCCCTTGGCGGCGATCTCGCGGGCCACCTCGCACGGGTCGAGCGGGGCGCAGGTGTCCTCGCCGTCGCTGATCAGCACGATCCGCTTGGAGCCGGTGCCGCCGTCGAGGTCGTCGGCCGCCTCCAGCAGCGCCGGGCCGATCGGGGTCCAGCCGGTCGGCGTCAGCGTGGCCACCGCCGCCTTGGCCTCGGCGCGGTCCAGCGGGCCGACCGGGTAGAGCTGCGCGGTGTCCTTGCAGCCCGTCCTGCGGTCGTCGCCCGGATAGTCGGCGCCCAGGGTGCGGATGCCGAGCCGCACGTCCTCGGGCGTGGCGTCCAGCACCTCGTTGAACGCCTGCTTCGCCGCCGCCATCCGCGACTGGCCGTCGATGTCCCGCGCCCGCATCGAACCGCTGACGTCCAGGACGAGGTCGACCTTGGGCGCGTCGGCCGTGGTCTCGTCGGCGAGCGCCGCCGGCGGGAGCGCGATCCCGGCCGCCAGCGCGGCGAACAGGGCGCAGGCCCCTGCCGCCAGCCGTTGTCTTGTGATCATCGGCGGATCCTATTGATCACAGGTGCCGCGCTCCAAACGGCAGCCGGAACGACCGGATCGCCCAGGGGCGACGGCGGGCCGCGCGGCCGGAGCAGCCGGTCAGCGCAGCGGGTTGGGCAGCTCGGCCCACAGGTCGCCGGTCCCGCCCGGCGTGAGCCGCATCAGCGTCAGCGCCTTGGTGGGCAGCGGACGCGCGCACAGCGCGGCGAGGTCGGGCGTGCGCGGCAGCTCCCGTACGGCCGGCTCCAGCGCCGCCCGCAGCGCCGCCGCCGACCCGGCGGTCCCGGCCAGCGCACCCGCCACCAGCGACCCGAACAGCTTGCGGCGCAGCGCCGTCACGTCGTCCGTGACGATCCGCGCGGGCAGGTCGGGCACCGGGACGCCGTGCCGGGCCAGCCGGGCCGGGCTGACCCGGATGTCGGCCAGGTCCCGGTAGACCAGCCGCACCGGCGCCCCCGTCGCGGACAGCACCACGAGGAGGTTCTGGCCGTGCGCCTCCAGCGCCACGCCCAGCTCCAGCAGCCGCAGCCCGACCCCGAGGGCCAGCCGCGCGAACCCGGCCAGCCAGGACGGGGAACGGGGGAGCGCGGTGGTCGCCAGCGCCGCCACCGGCAGCACCCGCTCGCCCGGCCCCGCGCACGCCCGCGGCGACTCCCGCAGGACCGCCGCCAGGTCCGGAGACCCGTCGGTGACCGCGCCCAGCGTGCGGGTGACGTGCAGCAGCCCGCCGGAGCGCGCCGCCAGCTCGGCCCCGAACGCCGACAGCGTCATGGACGCGGCCACCGACGGCACCGAGATGTCCCGCACGGACGAGGTCAGCCGGGCGGTGAGCGCCGTCTTGACGTGCACCGCGCCGTCCAGGGCGAGGGTGCGCAGGGACATCAGCGGGTGCGCGGTGAGCCCCTCCCCGCAGGGCCGCTTCAGCACGTGCGCCGCCTGCCAGGGGTGCACCGGGACCAGCATCCGCCGCCCGTCCCGCATCTCCCGCGGCCAGGCACCCGTCACCAGGCACGCCTCCGCCGGCACCGGCACCAGCCCGAGTTCCACCAGCGGGCGGTGCTCGGGTGCGAGGGCGAGCTGCTCGGCGACCGAGAAACCGGGCCGCGCCCGGCAGTTGGGGTGGAAGGGATGCCCGTCCACCACCCGCTGCTCCCACTCCCAGTCGGTGTCGGGCCACTCCTGCGGGTGAGGCGGCTGGCCGGCCCTTGACAGGGCCAGCGAGGCCGCGCTGTGGTCGAGTTCGGCGGCGAGGCCCGCGCCGTGCGGTACGGCGAGGTCCGCCATCAGCCGTGCCGGACGGTCGTACGGCACGTCGTCGAGCCGTACCGCGGTGACGTAGGCGGCGGTCGCGTACGGGTCCGGCGCGGGCCCGTGCAGCCGGCGGCCGTCCCGCAGCCGCAGGGTGACGCCGTCCCCGTCCGGCCCGCGGCTCGCGACCCACGGGAGCGGCTCATGGGTGAGCGCGCGCCACAGGCGCGTCAGCACGGCCGCCCGCGCGGCGGGCAGTTCGGCCGCGTACCGCGCGGCGAGCTCCGGCCGGACGGCGGACAGGTCGCCGGCGACCTCGGCCTCGGCGGTGAGGGGACGGTGCACGGGCGGGCTCCTCGGGACGAGTCGGGGCGGACGGCGCGACCCGGTCGGTCACGGCGGGGGACGACGACCGCGATACTGATCGTCTCCGCAGGAATGAACCGTAGGGAACGAGTGGAACGCGTGGACCTCATCCCCCCACCCGCCGGCGCCGACGCCGCGACCCGTGCCGGCGTCGCCGAACGGGCGGACGCCTACGCGGCCGCGCCGCTGCTCAACTGTCTGCTGCGCGAGGTGGCGCGCCCGCTGCCCGGCCGCGCGGGGGTCTACCGGCTGCCTGGCGGCGACCGGCTGCTGCGGGTGCGCGGCGGCCGGCGGCCCGCCGCCCCCGAGGTGTCCACACCGCACGGCTGGCACCGGCTGGACCATCCCGAACTCGTCAAGCTCGTCAGCGAGGAACTGCGCCGCCACACCGGCCTGTCCAACCACGAACTGCCCGCCGAGATGCTCGACAGCCGCGACGCCGTCGCCGCGCTCCTCGCCGCCCGCGCGCGGGCCACCCCGTCCGACGACCCCTATCTGCGTTCCGAGCAGTCGCTGGTCACCGGGCACCCCCATCACCCCGCCCCCAAGGCGCGCGGCGGCGGCCCGGCCGCCGGCTGGCTGCCGTACGCCCCCGAGGCGTACGCCCGCTTCCCGCTCGTCCTGCTCGGGCTGCGCGAGGACGCCGTCGTCGAGGAGGGAGACACCTCGGCGCTCGACGCCCTCGGCGAACCCCCGCCCGGCTACCGGCTGCTGCCCGCCCACCCCTGGCAGCTCGACCTGACCGCCCGCGACCTCGCCCCCGCCTTCGCGGACGGCCGGCTGATCCGGCTGGACACCACCGCCTCGCCGGTCTGGCCGACGGCCGCGATCCGCACGGTGTACGCACCGGAGCGCGACCTGTTCCTGAAGTTCAGCCTCGACGTGCGCATCACCAACGACGTGCGGCGGCTGTGGCGGCACGACCTGCTGAGGCTGCGCCGCACCGACGCGGCCGTGCGCGCGGCCCTCGCCGGCGGCCCGGCGGCCTGGCTGAGCGACCGGGGCTACCGCACCGCGGACTTCGCCTTCGAGGAACTCGCCGTCCTGGTCCGCGACGGGGTGCGCGGCCACGTCCCGCCCGGCGCGACCCCGTTCCTGGCCGCCGGGCTGGTGGAGGGGTTCGCGGGCAGCCCGCTGGACGGTCCGGGCGACCCGGGGCGCTGGTGGGGGGCGTATCTGCGCCAGGTGGTGCCCCCGGTGCTCGCGGCCTTCGCCGGCCACGGCGTCGTCCTGGAGGCGCATCTGCAGAACTCGCTGGTCGCCTGTGCCGCGGACGGGACGCCGGTGCGGGCGCTGTTCCGGGACGCGGAGGGCGTGAAGCTGCTGCCCGAGGTGCCGCGGGCGGCCGGGTGGGAGCGGCTGGTGTACTGCCTGGTCGTCAACCACCTGGCCGAGCTGGCGGAGGCCCTGGCGGAACGGCACGCCGGGCTCGACCCGTGGGCCGCCGTCCGCCGCGAACTGGCCCGGCACGACCTGCCCGAGATCGCCGGCCTGCTCACCGCGCCCACCCTGCCCGCCAAGACCAACCTGCTGCTGCGCTGGACGGGCGCGGACGGCGCCGCCGCCCGCTACCGGCCCCTGCCCAACCCACTGGCCGCCGGATAGCGACGGCCCCCTGGTCCGGCCACCACTCCCGGTCCCGGCAGCCGGCCGCCCTGGCCCGGCCACCGCTCCGGTTCGGCAGCCCTCCGGTCCCGGCCACCATCCTTGGTCCGGCCACCAC
>NZ_JBHMCY010000011.1:57069-84003 GCF_042430725.1 Streptomyces cinereospinus
GGCAGCCCTCCGGTCCCGGCCACCATCCTTGGTCCGGCCACCACTCCCGGTCCCGGCCACCACTCTCCGGTCCGTCAGCCCCCCGCGCCCGGCCACTCACCCCCTCCCGGCGGTCACCCCGGCGGTCACCCACGGTCCGGGTGGTCACGGCCACCACCCCGGTCCCGGCGGTCACGGCCCCTCTCCGCCCCCCGTGGCCACCCCCGGTCGCGTTGGCGGTCGCCGTCCCGCTAGTCTCCGGGGACCCCAGGGGTCTCCGCGGCCGCCGCCGGTCCCGGTGCCGCAGCCGTCCCGGTGCGCCCGACAGACGCCGCCGTCCCGGTGGTCGCGGCAACCGAGTCGCCGCCGACCGGAGGCGCCGCGGTCGCCGTGGTCCCGTCGGCCCCACGGCCGCCCTCGATTCCCGCCGGGTGCGGGTGGACCAGTCAAGCGGCCGACGAGTGGACCGTTCCCGGACCTCCCGCTCCCTTACCGTGATCTTGACCCCGGGGCGCCGGAGCCCCTGCGACGAGAACGCGGCCCTGCGGCGCCGCTGACGCCATGCCGGGAGATGGTCATGTCCCACAGCCCCACAGCACCCGCGCGAGATCCCCGTACCGTTCCGCCGACCAAGACACCCAGCGGCCGGGGCCACCGGCTCACCGGCTGGGACCCCGAGGACGAGGCCGCCTGGGAGGCCGGCGGCAAACGGGTGGCGCGCCGCAACCTCGTCATGTCCGTCCTCTCCGAACACGTGGGCTTCTCCGTCTGGAGCATGTGGTCGGTGCTGGTCCTGTTCATGTCCCCCCGCACCGGCCACGACTTCTCCGCCGGCCAGAAGTTCCTCCTGGTGCTCGTCCCGACGCTGGTCGGCGCCCTGCTGCGGCTTCCGTACAGCTACGCCGTGACCCGGTTCGGCGGCCGCAACTGGACCGTGTTCGCCTCGGTGGTGCTGTTCGTGCCCACCACGCTCGCCCTGTACTTCGTGCACCGGCCCGGAACCCCGCTGTGGGTGTTCCTGCTGATCGGCGCCACCGCGGGCGTCGGCGGCGGCAACTTCGCCTCCTCCATGACCAACATCACCGCCTTCTACCCGCAGCGGTACCAGGGCTGGGCGCTCGGACTCAACGCCGGCGGCGGCAACCTCGGTGTCGCGGTGGTGCAGCTGGTCGGCCTGCTCGTCATCTCCACCGCCGGGGACACCCACCCCGCCTACGTGGCGGCCGTCTACCTGCCGCTGATCGCCCTGTGCGCCGTACTGGCCGCGCTGTTCATGGACAACATCGACACCCTGCGGCCGCAGCCGGGCGTGCAGCGGGAAGCGGCCCGGCACACCGACACCTGGTGGATCTCCCTGCTGTACATCGGCACCTTCGGCTCGTTCATCGGGTACGGCTTCGCGTTCGGCATCATCCTGCAGAGCCAGTTCGGCTCGACCCCGCTCCAGGCCGCCCAACTCACCTTCCTCGGCCCGCTCCTGGGCTCGCTGAGCCGTCCGCTGGGCGGCTGGCTGGCCGACCGGTGGGGCGGCGCACGGGTCACCCTGGCCACCTACCTCGGCCTGGCCGCGGGCACCGTGGGGCTGCTCGTCGCCTCGGCACGGCACTCCCTGGAACTGTTCCTGGCCGGGTTCACCGCCCTGTTCGTGCTCAGCGGACTCGGCAACGGCTCCACCTACAAGATGATCCCGGCCGTCTTCGCGAGGAAGGCGCAGCGGGACGTCACCGACGGCGGCGACGCGGCGGAGGCGTTCGCCCGGGCCCGCAGGCTCTCCGGCGCGGTCATCGCCATCGCGGGGGCGATCGGCGCCCTCGGCGGCGCCGGCATCAACCTCACCTTCCGCACGTCCTACTCCGCCTTCGGCAGCGGAGAGGCCGCCTTCTGGACCTTCCTCGGCTTCTACGCGCTCTGCGTCCTGGTGGTCCGGTCCGTCTACCTGCCCGCCGAGCGAGACGAAACGGGGACCCGCGCATGACCGCCGACCAGGCCGACACCCACTGCCCGTACTGCGCCCTGCAGTGCGGCACCCGGCTGAGCCGGCAGGACGGCGCCGTACGCGTGGAGCCGTCCGACTTCTCCGTCAACCGCGGCGGCCTGTGCCACAAGGGCTGGACGGCGCCCGCGCTGCTCGACACCCCGGACCGGCTGCGTCACCCGCTGCTGCGCGGCCCGGACGGACGGCACACGCCGGTCGCCTGGGACACCGCGCTGGACCGGGTGGCGGAGCGGCTGCGCCGGATCCGCGCCGAGCACGGGCCGGACGCGGTCGCGGTGTTCGGCGGCGGCGGGCTGACCAACGAGAAGGCGTACCTGCTGGGCAAGTTCGCCCGGATCGCGCTGGGCACCAGCCAGATCGACTACAACGGCCGGTTCTGCATGTCGTCGGCCGCCGCCGCGGGCAACGCGGCGTTCGGTGTGGACCGGGGCCTGCCGTTCCCGGTCACCGACCTGGCGGACGCGGACACCGTGCTGCTGGCCGGGGCCAACGTGGCCGAGACGATGCCCCCGCTGCTGCGCCACCTGGAGCGGGCGTCGCTCATCGTCATCGACCCGCGCCGCACCAGGACCGCGGAGCTGGCGGCGCTGCACCTGCAGCCCGCGCCCGGAACCGACCTGGCGCTCGCCCTCGGGCTGCTGCACGTCGCCGTCACGGAGGGCTGGTGCGACCGGTCCTACGTCGCCGCGCGCACCAGCGGCTTCGACGAGGCCTGGCAGCGCGCCCTCGGCTGGTGGCCGGAGCGCGTGGAACGGGTCACCGGCGTGCCGGCCGAGGACCAGCGGGCGGCCGTGCGCATGCTCACCGAGGCGCGCCGCGCCTACGTGCTCACCGGGCGCGGGGTCGAGCAGCACAGCAAGGGCGCCGACACGGCGGCCGCGTTCATCAACCTCGCCCTCGCCCTGGGCCTGCCCGGCCGCCCCGGCAGCGGCTACGGCTGCCTCACCGGGCAGGGCAACGGACAGGGCGGCCGCGAGCACGGGCAGAAGGCCGACCAGCTCCCCGGCTACCGGTCCATCACGGACCCGGCCGCGCGCACGCACGTGGCCCGCGTCTGGGGGGTGGACCCGGCGGAGCTGCCCGGCCCGGGCCGCAGCGCCTACCGGCTGCTCGACGCCCTCGGCCGCCCCGACGGGCCCCGGGCGCTGCTCGTCTTCGGGTCCAACCCGGTCGTCTCCGTCCCCGACGCGGGCCGGATCGGCGAGCGGCTCGCCGCGCTCGACCTGCTGGTGGTGGCGGACTTCGTACCCTCCGAGACCGCCCGGCTGGCCGACGTGGTGCTGCCGGTGAGCCAGTGGGCGGAGGAGGAGGGCACGCTGACCAGCCTGGAGGGCCGGGTCCTGCGCCGCCGCCGGCTGCTGGACCCGCCCGCCGGGGTCCGCGGCGACCTGGCGGTGATCCAGGGCCTGGCCACCCGGCTCGGACAGCCCGCCGCACGCTTCCCGACCGCACCGCACGAGGTGTTCGACGAGCTCGGGCGCGCGTCCGGGGGCGGCCCCGCCGACTACTCCGGCATCAGCTACGAACGGCTGGACGCGGGGGAGGCGCTGTACTGGCCGTGCCCGGCTCGCCCCGCGGACCAGGCGGCGCACCCCGGCACCCCGCGCCTGTTCCTGGACCGCTTCGCCCACCCCGACGGGCGGGCCAGATTCGCCGCCGTGGACCACCGTGACGTCGCCGAGCCGGCCACCGCCGACTACCCGCTGACCGCCACCACCGGGCGGGTCCTGGCCCACTACCAGTCCGGCGCCCAGACCCGCCGGGTGGCCGAACTCCTCGCCGCGGTACCGGAGGTGTACGCCGAGATGCACCCGGACACGGCCGCGGCCGCCGGGCTGGCGGACGGGCAGACCGCCGTCGTCCGCTCCCGGCGCGGGCGGATGCGGGCCCGGGTCAAGGTGGTGCACACCATGCGCCCGGACACCGTCTTCCTGCCGTTCCACTTTCCCGGCGCCGGCCGGGCCAACCTGATCACCAACCCCGCCCTGGACCCGCGCAGCGAGATGCCCGAGTTCAAGGCGTGCGCCGTCCGGATCGGACCCGAGGACTCGGAAGGGTGAGCATGGGCATCGTCATCGTGGGTGGGGGCCCCGCCGCGCACCGGCTGGTGAACGCCCTGCGCCGGTCCGGGTACGGGGGCCGCCTGACCGTCCTGGGCGCCGAACGGCACCCCGCCTACCACCGCCCCCTGCTGGGCTCGGTGCTCGCCGGGCAGCTGCCGCCCGAGGCGCTCACGCTGCCCCCGGCGGAGGCCGAGCTGCGCACGGGCACGACCGTCACCTCCGTGGACCGCGAGCACCGCACCGTGCACACCGGCGACGGGGCGTCCCACCCCTACGAGACCCTGGTCCTGGCCACCGGCGCCCGGCCCCGGTGGCCGCGGCTCGGCGGCCCGGCCCCGGACGGGGAGCCGGCCGCCGCCCCACCGGTCCCGGTGACCGTGCTGCGCACCCTGGACGACTGCCGGGACCTGCGCGCGGCCCTCGGCGGCCCGGCCGCCGCGCCGCGGTCGGTGGCCGTGGTCGGCGCCGGAGTGCTCGGCGTGGAAACGGCCATGACCCTGCGTGAGAGCGGACACCACGTCACCCTCGTGCACCGGGCGCCGCACCCGATGGACCGGCGACTGGACGCCACCGCCGGTGACCTGCTCGCCGAGCGGCTCCGCCAGCTCGGTGTCCGGCTGCTGCTGGGCCGGACCGCGACCGGGTACGGACCGGGCCACCTCCGCCTCGACGGCGACGAACGACTGCCGGCGGACCACGTCGTCCTGTGCGCCGGCACCGTCCCCCGGACCGGCCTGGCCCGCCGCGCCGGACTCGCCGTGCGCACCGGCGTCGTCGTGGACGGACACCTGCGCACCAGCGACCCGCGGATCCACGCGATCGGGGACTGCGCGGAACAGGACGACGTGGTGGCCGGGACCGTGACCACGGCCTGGGAGCAGGCCGACACCCTGGCCGCGCTGCTCACCGGCGCCCGCCCCGGCACCCCCGCGCGCCCGCCCCGCTCCGTGCTCCGGCTGCGCACCCGGGCCGTGGAACTCGCCGTGTTCGGACCGCCGCAGCCCCCGGCCGGCGGCGGTCCCACCGAGACGGTCACCTTCCAGGACCGCTCCGGGGCACGGTACGCCCGGCTGGTCCTGAGCGGCGGACGCCTGCGGGCCGGGGTACTGCTCGGCCTGCCGCGCGCCGCCGCCGCCCTCGCCCAGCTGTACGACCGCGACGCCCCGCTCCCCTCGGACCGGCTCTCGCTGCTGCTCGGCGTGGCCCCGATGACCGGCGAACCCGCCGACCTGCCCGAGGACAGCCTGGTGTGCGACTGCAACAACGTCAGCCGGGCCGGGCTGCGGCAGGCCTGGCAGGACGGCGCCCGCGACCTGTACGCGCTGGTCGCGGCGACCCGGGCCACCACCGGCTGCGGAGGCTGCGCCGACGACGTCCGGGCGTGGTGCGCGCAGGCCACCGCCGGGACGGCGGCCCGGCCCGGCGACGCCGCGCTGTGCGCGCCCGCCGTCCCGTCCACGCTCGGAGGCGTCAAGTGAGCCGCACACTCGTCGTCGTGGGACACGGCATGGTCGCCCACCGCCTGGTGGAGCGGCTGCTGGACGGCGACACGCGCCGTCAGTGGCGGGTGGTCGTCCTCGGCGAGGAACCCTGGCCCGCCTACGACCGGATCCACCTCTCCCGCCACCTGGAGGGCGCCGGCACCGACGCGCTCCTGCTCACCGACCCCGCCCCGCGGGCGGGCAGCAGGGTGGCGACGTGGACCGGCACCCGGGCGGTGGGCGTGGACCGCGAGCGGCGCCTGGTACGGACCGAGCCGGGCGAGCCCCACCGGTACGACGCCCTGGTCCTGGCCACCGGGTCACGGCCGTTCGTGCCGCCGGTGCCCGGCCGGGACGCCGAAGGCTGCTTCACCTACCGCACGCTGGACGACGTCCGGGCGGTCCGGGCCGCCGCGACGCCCGGCGCCGCCGCGGTCGTCGTCGGCGGGGGACTGCTCGGCCTGGAGGCCGCGAACGGCCTGCGGGCCCTGGGCATGCGCACGCACGTGGTGGAGGCCGCCCCCCGGCTGATGCCCGTCCAGCTGGACGCGCCCGGCGGCTCGCTGCTCGCCGACACCATCCGGGACCGGGGCACGGACGTGCGGTGCGGGGTGGCGCTGGAGCGGGTGGCCGCCGGGCCGGACGGACGGGTCGCCTCCGTGGCCCTGACGGACGGCACCGTGCTGGACGCCTCCATGGTGGTGTTCGCCGCCGGCGTCCGGCCGCGCGACGAACTCGCCGAGGACGCCGGGCTCCCGGCCGGCCCGCGCGGCGGCTTCCTGGTGGACGAGTGGTGCCGCACGCCCGACCCGCGGGTGTGGGCCGTGGGGGAGTGCGCGGCCGTCGCCGGCCGGTGCCACGGGCTGGTCGCGCCGGGCTACCGCATGGCCGAGTCCGTGGCGGCGCAGCTGCTGGACGGCACCGCGACCCCGTTCGGCGAGCCGGACCTGTCGACGCGGCTCAAACTGCTCGGCGTCCAGGTGGCCTCCTTCGGCGACGCGCACGCGCACACCGAAGGGGCACTGGAGTACGCCGTCCGGTCCCCGGCCGGCGGACACTACGCCAAACTGGTGACGAGCGGCGACGGCCGGGTGCTGCTGGGCGGGGTGCTGGTGGGCGACACGGGCCCGTTCCCGCGCCTGCGGTCCCTGGTGGGCCACCCCCTGCCGGTGTCCGCCGACGCGCTGCTGCGCCACGGCTGAGCGACGCCCGGCGCGGTCCCGCGCGCCCGCACGACCAGGCATCCGCATCCCCGCGCGTCCCGCGCACCGGCACAGAAGGGGCACGACGTGCGCCGTACGGTCTTCACCGCAGAGCACGAGGCGTTCCGCAGCGTGATCCGGCAGTTCGTCGCCGACGAGGTCGTTCCGGTCTACCCGGAGTGGGAGCGGGCCGGGCACCCCCCGCGCGCCTTCTTCCGCAGGCTGGGCGAACTCGGCGTGTTCGGCATCGAGGCACCCGAGGAGTACGGGGGTGCCGGTCAGGCCAGTTACAAGTTCCACGCGGTGATCGCCGAGGAGACCGGCCGCGCCGGGGTCGGCTTCGGCAGCAGCGTGGTGCACGCGGAGCTGATCCTGCCCTACCTCCTGCGGTACGGCACGCCCGAGCAGCACGAGCGGTGGATCCCCGGCTTCGTCACGGGCGAGCTGATGACCGCCATCGCCATGACCGAACCCGGCACCGGGTCGGACCTCGCGGGCATCCGCACCGAGGCCCGCCTCGCGGCCGACGGCAGCCACTACGTGCTCAACGGTGCCAAGACCTTCATCACCGGGGGCGTCGTGGCCGACCGGGTGCTGGTGGTGTGCCGGACGTCCCCGGCCACCGCGGCCGACCGGCGCTCCGGGCTGTCCGTCCTGGTGGTGGACGCGCGCGCCGAGGGCTTCACCGTGGGCCGCAAGCTGGACAAGATCGGCCTGCTCGCCTCCGACACCGCGGAACTGGCCTTCCAGGACGTGCGGGTACCGGTGGAGGACCTGCTGGGCGAGGAAGGCCGAGCCTTCGCGTACCTCTCCGAGAACCTGCCCCGGGAGCGGCTGTCGATCGCGGTGAGCTCCTACGCGCAGGCCGCGGGCGCGCTCGGGATGGCCGTCCGGTACGCGCGCGACCGCGAGGTGTTCGGTGCCCGCCTCGCCGACTTCCAGAACACCAAGTTCGTCCTGGCCGACTGCGCCGCGGACGTCTCGGCCATGCAGGCGGTCGCCGACCGGGCCCTGGACGCCCACGACGCGGGGGAGCTGGGCGCCGGGGAGGCCGCGCAGGCCAAGCTGTTCTGCACCGAGACGGCGGCCCGGGTGATCGACCGGTGCCTGCAACTGCACGGCGGTTACGGGTACATGCGGGAGTACCCGGTCGCACGCCTCTACGCGGACAACCGGGTGCACCGCATCTTCGGCGGTACCAGCGAGATCATGCGGGCGATCATCGCCAAGTCCCTCGATCTGTCATGAGCGTCCCGGCGCCGGGCGGAGCAGGCAGCTCAGCCGGGCCGAGCAGGCCCGCCGGCCGTCCGATCCGACGACGGTGACGTCGTAACTGGTCAGGTCGGCCCCGGTCGCCGCGGGCACCGCGACCGCCGTGGCCGGCCCGGGCGGCAGGTCGTGGTGGTGGGTGAGGTTGAGGTCCACGCCCACCGCCAGGCGCTCCGGGCCCGCCAGGAGGATCGCGCCGATGGAGCCCACCGTCTCGGCGAGCACCGAGCAGGCGCCGCGGCGGCTCAGCCCGTCGGCCCAGGACGCGTCCAGGACCATGGTGGCCACCACCCGGTCCGGCGCGGCCGCCTCGATCCGCACCCCCAGTGACGAGCTCAGGTGCGGAGCGGCGAACAGCTCCGACAGGTTCACCCCCGTCGCGCGGAAGCGTTCGTCGATGTCCCCGGGGATGCGGGTGGCGGTGTGCTCGGGCACGGATGCCTCCGTTCTCTCGTACCGCGGCTCGCCGTACCGTCTCGAACCGTCTCGAACCGTCTCGTGCCGTGTCGTCGCGTACCGCGGTCCGCCGCACCGCGTCCGTTCGTGGCGCACGTCGGGCCGCCGCACGTCAGGTCAGCCGGAAGACCTGGGTCGCCGCGCGGGACGGATCGCCGGGTCTGATCCGCAGCTCGCGGCGTGCGGGCAGCATCACGGCCGCCGCGACGGTCCGCTCGCGGCGGATGTCGCCGGTGCCGGACACGCACACCGGGGGTGCCGACAGGACGGCGAAGTGCTCCTCCGGGTCGGCGCCCGGCCGCCGCTCCAGCGCGGCCAGACACGCTTCGCGCCGCCGCAGGGAGGAGTTGCGGGCGAAGACGTTGAGCTCGTCGCGGGCCGCGAAGTCGGGGTGCAGGAAGTGGTTGGTGTGCACGTGCGCGTCGGACCGGACGGCGCGGATGTCGTCGCCCAGGACCTCCACCCACGCCGAGGCCCGCGGGTCGCACAGGGTCAGCGACCGGGAACTGGCCAGCCGGAGCCCGGCCAGGACGTCGAGCGCCTCCGCCACCGTGCCGGCCCGCTCCAGCAGGTGCCGGACGGCCAGGTAGGGCGGCAGGCCCGGCCGCCAGTCGCCGCCCAGCACCAGGTTGATCCCGACGGCGAGACCGTCCTCGTTCACCCCGAGGTACCCGAGCAGCCCGCCGAAGCTGAGCACCAGCACCCGGCGGCCGCCGGCCGGCGCGACGTCGAGGACCGCGATCACGTCGTCCAGGTCGCCGTTGAGGTCGACGGTCTGCGCCAGCACGGGACCGTGCCAAGCGGCCTCGCCGGCCCGGGCGTACGTGGTGCAGTCGCCCAGGGTGGGCACCTTGTGGTAGCCCAGCAGCTCCCGCCTCGACTGCAGCAGCCAGGCCTCGTCCTCGGACAGGTCCGCGCCGGCGGCCAGGCCCCGCACCTCCGCCGCGAGGTCGGGCGTCTGCCGCTCGGTCTCGGCCCGGTAGCCGGCCACGGCCGCCCGCAGGCCGTCCCAGGACACCGGGCCGGTCATCAGGTGGGCCAGGCGCGCCGTCCCGTCGTCGAGGAACGCCCGCAGGGCGGCGGCCCGCGCCGCGCCGTGCTGCCGCCCCATGGCGAAGTGGCCGCCCGCCTGGCGCACCAGGGGAACCGGACCGGACGGCGTCGGACCGGACGGCATCAGACCGCCTCGGGCCGCTTGCGCCGGGGCCCGGCGGCCAGCTTCTTCTTCACGTCGGGCCACTCCCAGGCGAGGATGCTGTAGTACACGGCGTCCCGGCGGCGCCCGCCCGGCATCGGGTTGAAGCTGCGGAGCACGCCCTCCTCGGTGGCCTCGATGTTGCGCAGACCGCGGCGCGCCTGCCGGTTGAGGACGTCCGTCTTGAACTCGACGCGCTCGGCTCCCATCCGTTCGAAGGCGTGCTCCAGGAGCAGGTACTTGGACCAGTGGTTGACCCCGGTGCCCTGGAAGTCGACGCCGAGCCAGGACCAGCCGATCTCGACCCGCTGGTCGGCTTCCGCGAGGTTGCCGAAGCTCATGCTGCCGGCGGTGCGGCCGGTGGTCCTGTCGGTGATGTGGAACACCACGCGCCGTCCCGCCTCCTGGTCGGCGAGCGTGGCCGCGAAGAAGGTCTCGAAGTCCTCCTCCGTCTCGATCATCGACACGAAGTACCGCCAGATGACCGGGTCCATGGCGATGGCCCGGACGGACTCGCGGTCCTCGGCGGTGAGCGGCCGCAGCCGCACCCGGTCGTTCTCCAGCACCGCCGGAGCGACGGATCCCCAGCTCATGCTCAGGCCGCCTTTCCGACGTACGGTTCCAGGGCGTCGACCACGTCGCGCAGGGTGCGCATCCGGGCGATGTCCTCCTCGGTGAAGTGCGACAGGCCCGCTCCGGTGCCGTCGCAGACGGCCATCATGAACACCAGCTTGTTGAGCGAGGTCAGGCCGTACGTGTCGACCATGTCGGCGTCCAGGTCCAGTTCCCCGGGCCCGGGTCCCCCCGCCAGCACCCGCGCGAGTTCCTCGCGGGCCGTCCGCTCTGTCTCAGGTTGCATGGAGTCCTCCGCTGGGGTCGTCGATCTCCGCCTGGAAGGCGGCGAGAATCCGGCGTCTTCTCGGCTTGAACTGCGAGGTGAGCAGGCCGTTGGCGATGCTGAACCCGTCCGCCGCCACGACGGCCTTGGAGATCCGCTCGTCGTCGGCGAACACCTCCCGGGCCTCGGCGAGCCGCCGCACGATGGCCCGCTCGTCCGGGACCTCCCCCGACGGCGCCACCACCGCCACCAGCCGGGTCTGGTGGACGCAGAACACCACGCACTCCTCGACGGCCGGCGAGTTGCGCAGGAACTCCTCCAGCGGGCGGACGAGGATCTTGCGGCCGTTGTCCAGGACGACGGCGTCGTCCGCCCGGCCCGCTATCCACAGGAACCCGTCCTCGTCGAGCCGGCCGACGTCCCCGGTGCGCACCAGGCCGTCCGGGCCGAAGGTCCGCTCGGACTCGCCCGGTGGCGCGTACGCGTACCGGTACGCCACGGGACGGGTGCTGCGGATGCTGATGACCCCGTCCTCGTCGAACAGCACCTCCTTGCCCGGGACCACCCGGCCCACGCTGCCGGGCCGGTGCGCGCCGGGGTGGTTCTTGGCGACGATGCAGGTCTCGTTGAGCCCGTAGCCCTCGTACAGCGGCATGCCCAGGCCGTCGAAGAAGTCCAGGGTGCTCCGGGACGCCGGGGCGGAGCCCGTCCACAGATAGCGGACGCGGTCCCCGAACAGCCGTCGCGCCGCCGCCGCCACGCCCTTGGGGCCGGCGTCGCCGGCCTGCCCGGTGATGTGCGTGCGGGCCGCCTCGTAGAAGGCGGGCACCCCCATCACCACGGTGGGACGCGCCTGGGACAGGGCCGGGAAGGCCGCCTCGTACGTCGAGACCGTGACGTCGTGGCCGAAGCACAGCGCGGAGTAGATCCAGTAGCGCTGCTGGAGCAGCGACAGGGGGAGGAAGACGAACAGGTCGTCGCCCGGCCCGTGCGCGAACATCTGCTGCACGGCCCGCAGCGAGGAGTCGACGCTGCCGGCGGTGGCGGCCAGCGCCTTGGGCCGGCCGGTGCTGCCCGAGGTGAACTTCAGGGCCGTCGGCTCGGCGGGCCCGTAGTGGGCCGGGGGGACGGGGCGCGCCGGGCCGGGCCGGTCGGCGAGCCGGCCGGCCTCGCTCACCGGCAGGACGCCCGGGCCGTCGGCCGGCCCGTCGGTGAACAGCAGCTTCAGCCCGTACTCGGCCAGCAGCCGCGGACCCGGCTCGAACTTGTGCGGTTCCAGACCGGCCGTCACCGCGCCCAGGCGGAGCAGGGCGAGGTCCAGCAGCACCCACTCCGGGCAGTTGGCGGCCATCACCCCCACACGGTCGCCGCGGCCCACGCCGAGCTCGGCCAGGCGCGCGGCCAGGACCTCCGCCCGCCGGGCCAGTTCCGCCAGGGACAGCGACTCGCTGCGGCCCAGCCGGACGAACCGGATCGTGCCCTCGGCGACCGGGCCGCCGGCCGCGACCCGGTTGATCACGGACTCGGTCACCGGGCGGCCTCCGCGGCGCCGGGCTCCGCCGTCCGGGCGGGGACGAAGAAGGTCACGCCGTCGAGCGCGACCGGGCCGCCCGCCTTGACCAGCTGCACCGTCTCCGGCCACGTGCCGTCGTCCGGCTCGCCCAGCGCGGCGGCCAGCCGGGCGGCGAACCGGGGCATCACCGGCGCGGCGCACCGGGCGAGCAGCCGTGCGGCGGCCAGTTCCAGGGCGATCCCGGTGCGCGCCTCCGCCGCCCAGGCCGGCGACGTGGCCGTGCCCTCCTCCAGCCGGCCGAACGCCACGGCGTCCTCGACGATCCCGGACAGCGCGGCGGCGCCCCGGTTGAGCGAGAACCCGTCGGCGCCCAGCGCCGCGGTCAGGTCGGCTCGCCGGGACTCCAGCCGGGCCAGGAACGCCGTGTGCTCGGGTGTCCAGACGCCCGCGTCCGGTGCCTCACCGGCGTACCGCTCGCGCACCCTGCGCCCGAGGCCGGTCAGCCAGGACTGCCAGGTGCCGATGAGCGTGCCGTCGAGCACCTGGTGGTACGCGGCGCGGGTGAAGTTGGTGCGCCGGCCCTCGGGCCGGGTGAGGGACAGGAAGAAGCGCACCGCGTCGACGCTGTCGGGGCCGAGGACCTCCTTGCCCCAGACGGCGTGGCGGCGGCTGGTGGAGAACTTCTCGCCGTCGAGCAGGTAGAACTCGTTGGGGTGGTAGTCGATGTCCGGCTTCCAGTCCGGGTAGGCGAGTGCGTAGAGCACCGGGTACAGCAGCGCGTGGTAGAAGCTGTTGTCGTAGCCGAAGAAGTGGACGATCTTCCAGTCCGCCTGCGGCGCCTGCGCCGGCCAGGACTCGCCGACCGTGCGGCCCAGCGCCTCGATGCCGTACAGGAAGCCGAACGCCATCTCCGGCCAGACCCACACCACCTGGTCCTCCATCCCGGCGTCCGCCGGGGTGACGCCCCAGGACGAGGGGTGCGTCAGCGCCACGTCGAGCCGCTCGCGCCGGAACACCCGTTCGGCCAGCTCCCGCAGCCGGACCGGGACCCGGCCCAGCCGGTGGTGGTCCCGGACCGTCTGCTCGAACTCGTGCAGCGGCAGGCAGACCCGCGTCGCGTCCGCCCGGCGGGGCGGCGCGTCGGAGCCGGTGGCGCGGGGCTCGACCAGGTCGGCGCAGGTGTTGGGCTCGCCGCACTCCTCGCAGATGTTGCCCCCGGTGCCGGATCCGCAGGACGGGCAGAGCCCGGCGACGTCGACCTCGTACAGATAGCGGCCGGTGTCGCCGTCGAACAGGGCGGGCCGGCTCTCGGCCGCGACCCGGCCGGAGGCGCGGATCCGCGCGAAGCAGGCGCTGACGGCGTCCCGGTAGCCGGGTGCCGTACTGGTGACGGTGTACTGGTCCGGCTCGATGTCCATCAGCCGCAGCGTGGCGGCGATCTCCCGGCTGTGGCGTTCGGCGGTGCGGGCGGGGGAGTCGCCCTGCCGGCGGGCCGCGTCGACCACGTAGCTCTGGTAGTCGTCGCTGCCGGTCAGGTGCCAGGCGGCCACGCCGTTGCGGCGCAGGAACCGCACGAGTACGTCGGCTCCCAGGTAGGGGCCGGAGAGATGCCCCAGGTGCAGGTCCCCGTTGGGCGTGGGCGGGGTGGAGAAGACGAACACCGGCCGCCGGTCGAAGCCCCGCCGGACCGCCCGGGTGCCGTGCCGCACGGCGCGGTCGGGGTCGCGCCAGTAGAAGGTGGCGAAGACCAGGTCGGACGCCCCGGTGTTCTCGATCACATGGGTGTCGAACGGCTCGAACACCACGACGGTGCCCGGCGCCACCGGGTGCCGCTCGGCGTCCACGACCACCTCGCCGGTGCCGCGGACGATGACGAACACCTCCGTCTCGTCGTGCTGGTGCGGCGCGGAGCGCTCGCCGGGACGCACCCGCGCCCAGGCGGCTCCCGCCCCCGCCTGCTCGATGGCGCTCATGTCGATGCCGAACGCCTCACTCAGCGCGCCGGGATCGTACCTGGAGACAATCACCTGTCACTCCTCTCGCGGTGCGGGTCCGGACGCCGGGCCGGTGCGAGCCGGTCGGCCGCCGCCGCGGCGACGGCCGGGGCCAGCCGGTATCCCGAGCCGTTGGCGGCACCGGCGAACAGCACCCTGCCGTCGCCGTCGACCGGCTGGATCAGGGGAACGCGGTCGGGGCTGTAGGCGTCGCAGAACACCCGCCCCGACACCGCGCGGTCGGCGAGGCCGGGGGCGTAGCGGCGCAGCAGGTCGCGGCCCTCCGCGAGCTGGCCGGCGGTGAGCCCGCGCGGCGGCGCGTCCGGGTCGACGTCCCACTGCCGGCTGGTGTAGCTGAACAGCCAGTGGCCCCGCTCGTGCAGCGGCAGCAGGAACGCGTCCTGCTCCTCGAGGACGACCGCGCCGTCCCCCGGCGCCGGTGCGGCGGCCACGTGCAGGGCGACGACCCGCTTCACCCGGACCTCCAGCGGCGCCAGGAGGTCCCGCCAGGCCGGCCCGCCGGTCCACGGTCCCGGCGCGAGCACGACCTGTCCGGCGGTCAGGACCTCTCCGGTGCCCAGGCGCAGCCGGACCGCGCCGGGCGCGGGCTCCACCCCGGTCACGGCCACCGCCTCCCGCACGTCCGCCCGGTGCCGCACCTTCCGGGCGAGCCACTGCACGAGGGCCGGCACGTCGGCGTACTGGCACCCCGCGACGCGCCAGGCCGCCTCCCCGGGGCCGAGGCGGACCCGGGGCGCGTCGAGCTCCCGCACCGGGGCCGGCGCGGCGGTGCGCACATAGCGCTCCCGGACCGGGCCGGCGGCGGAGGCCGGCGCCACGACGTGCATCGGCAGGGGCGTGACGGGCACCGACGGGTCCGCCGCGCGCAGCCGCCGGTAGAAGTCCTCGCTGTACTCGGTCATCTCGCGGACCCGGGGCGTGGCCCCGCGCGGGATGTGCAGGCCCGCCGAGCGACGGCTGGCCCCCTGGCCCACCGCGTCCCGCTCCAGCACGGCCAGCCGGGTACCGGGCGACCGGCTGAGGATCTCGTGGGCCGTCATGACGCCGATGACGCCGCCGCCGACGACCGCGACGTCCACGTCCCCGCTCACGAGGCGTCCCCGCGGTCGCAGGCGCGCGGCGGGGCCCAGTCGATGAACGACGGCAGCTGGTCCTCGGAGCGGGTGCCGCGCAGCCGGTCCAGGATCCGCATGCTGCGCCAGGCCATCAGGCTGAGGTTGGGGTCGGCCAGGCCGCGCTGCGCGCGGGCCGCGTTCTGGATGAACAGCCGCCGGTCGGCGGGGCCGTCCCAGCGGATGGCGAAGTGCTCGTCGATCAGGTACTCGTCGCCCTCGCGCCGCAGCCGGTGTTCGATCGGGGCCAGGAAGGGGGTGGGGGAGGGCCGCCACCCGGTGGCCCAGACCACCACGTCCGCGTCGATCCACTCGACCGCCGACGGGTCGGACAGGTGGGCCAGCCGCAGCCGCCAGCCCTCGGCGGCACCGCCGGTCACCGCGGTGACCTCCCGGTCGGGGCGGAAGACGGTCAGCTCCTTCATGTCCTCGACGAACCGCCGGACGTAGGTGCGCTGGTAGACGTCGCGCAGCGTCTGCTCGGTCACCCCGTCGCTGGCGAGCACCTGCTCCGTGTTGAACCGCTCGCGGGCCGGCCGGTCCAGCCCGGCGAAGTACGCGGAGTGGCTCGGCATGAAGAACTCGTTGGTGAAGGGCGAGTCGTCGATGGGGAAGTAGTTGCGGCGCTTGGACACCCACGTCACCTGCCGGGGCAGTTCGCCCCGGGGCCGGGAGATGAGGTCCAGGAACGCCTCCGCCCCGGACTGGCCGCCGCCCACCACGCACACCCGGCGGCCGGCCAGGCCGCCCGCCCGCCGCACGAAGTCGCTGACGTGGAACTGCCCCTCGGGCGGCATGTTCTCGGCGAACGGCGGCACCTTCGGCCGGCTGCCCACCGCGATCGCCACGTTGTCCGCCGTCAGCGTGCGCCGGTCGGTGCGCACCACGAAGACGCCGTCGAACTCGACCGCGCGCACCTCCTCGCCGAAGACCACGTTCGGGTTCCGCCGGCTCGCCCACTCCAGGTAGTTGCGGAACTCCTGCCGCGGAACGGCGTCGAACCGGGCGTTGACGAAGTGGTAGAGCCGGCCGTGCTCGTGGAGGTAGGAGAAGAAGGAGTACGGGTTGGTGGGGGCGGCCAGCGTCACCAGGTCCTTCAGCGGCGAGACCTGGAGCGTCGCCCCGGGGATGTTCTGGCCGTCGTGCCAGTCGAACGCGGCCTTGCGGTCCAGGAACAGGTGCGCGATCCCGGGACTGCCGTGCAGCAGGGACGCCAGGCTCAGGTTGGCGGGCCCCACGCCGATGCCGAGCAGCCGGACGTGCAGCCGGTCCGGGACGGCCGGGTCCTGTGCGGTCACGGACTCTCTCCTGACGGTTGGGGACGGACAGGCACGAGGGCGTCCGCGATGATCGCCTTCTGCACTTCCGAGGCGCCCTCGTAGATGCGCAGGGACCGGATCTGGCGGTACAGGCGCTCGGTGAGGCTGCCCTGGACGAGTCCGGCGGCACCGAAGACCTGCACGGCGCTGTCCACGACCTCCTGCGCCGCCTCCGTGGCGTGCAGCTTGGCGATGCTGGAGTGCCGGGCGAAGTCGGCGGAGCCGGCGTCCGCCTCCCAGGCCGCCCGGGCGACCAGCAGCGCCGCCGCGTTGAGCTGGACCTCCAGCTCCGCGAACCGGGCCTTGACCGTGTCGAGGTGGAAGAGCCGGCCGCCGCGCAGCGGCCGGGAGCGCGCGCGGGTCAGGGCCGCGTCCCGGGCCCGGCGTGCGAAGCCGAGTGCCGCGGCTCCCACCGTCATCCGGGCGCGCTCCAGGGTGTCCAGGGCGACCACGGCGCCGGTGCCCGGCCGGCCGAGGACGGCGTCCGCGGGCAGGCGGCAGTCGTCGAGGACGAGCCCCGCGAAGGCGCGCGGCGCGATCATCCCGACCTCCTCGACGGCCAGTCCGGGCGTCGCCGCGGGGACCAGGAACGCGGTGAGCCCCAGCGTGCCGGGGCCCTCGCCGGTCCGGGCGATCACACAGTGCACGTCCGCGACGGTGCCGTTGGCCACCCACGCCTTGGTCCCGTTGAGCACGTACCCGTCCCCCACCCGCTCCGCCCGCAGCGCCAGCGCGGACAGGTCGGATCCGGCCTGCTCCTCCGAGACGGCCAGGGAACCGATCACCTCGCCGGCGGCCATCCCGGGCAGATACCGGTCGCGCTGCTCACCGGTGCCGAAGCGCTGCACGGGGAGCGCGGCCAGCACCTGGACGGAGAAGGCGTGGTCCGCCAGGTCGTCGCGGTGCGCGAGGGCCTCGCGCAGCAGGCACACCGAGCGGTGGTCGCCGTCGCGGCGCACCTCGGGCGGGGCCGCCGGGTCCAGGAACGCCAGCCAGCCGGCCCGGCCCAGTTCCCGCGCCAGCCGGCGGGCGGTGTCGTGGTGGTCGGTGCCGTCCAGGGCCGCGGCGAGCTCCGGTGCGGTGGCGCACCAGGTGCCGATCCGGTCCGCGAGGTCACGGTGGTGGTCCTCGTAGAACGGCAGCCGCAGCAGGCCCGGGTCGAGGCACCCGGTCGGGTGCGACGCGGCGGTCACGGCGCCTCCGCCCGCGCGCCGGCGTCCCGCGGCGCGGCGGCACCCGCCCGGCTCCGCAGCCTCTCGCGGGCCGCGACGGACAGCACCAGCCGCCGCTCGACGAAGGAGGCGTACGAGGCGTAGCCCCGCCAGACCCGGCGCCACTCGCGCTGCACGGCCTCGGGGCCGGCGGTGCGGTGCACGTCGTCCAGGAACGACACGATGATCTCGGCCGCCTGCCGGGCGTGCCCCGCCGACATGTTGTCGATGGTCAGGTGCGCGCGTTCGTAGGACGTGTCGAAGCCGTGGGCGCTCAGCTTGTCGATCTGCTGGAGGCACAGTTCGCCGAGTCCGAACATCTCGGCACCGAGGTTGAACCCCAGGATCTCGTTGTGGAGGCTGTCCGGGAACTGCGCCAGGCACAGCTGGTACAGCGCGAACGGGTAGCTCGCGTCGGGCAGTTCACGCTGGCCGAGGAAGGCCGGGGAGCCCAGGTGCGGCACGTCGACCGCCATGTCGTCCAGGACCTGGCGGATCAGCACGATGTGGTTCTTGCGCAGCTCGCCGCGCCCCATCTCGTCGGCGTAGATGGCGAACAGCATGCCCTGCGAGGTCCGGTCGTACCGTCCGGTGTTGCCGGTCCGGTACGCCCAGACGCCGTCCACCAGGTGGCACAGCGCCGACTGCTTGCGCTCGGTGACCACCTGCTCCCTGGTGGGTGTCCCGGCCGGCGGCGCGCAGGTCCGCACCAGCTTGTCCCAGTAGACCGACTCCACCCGCCGCACCAGCCGCTGCGGCGTGTAGTCGAAGTAGCTCGCGTCCGTGAACCGGCCGCGGGCGCCGTGCTCGAAGAGGACCTCGGCGGCGGCGAGCGTCTCCTCGCACCGGGCCCGGGCGAGCGGCAGCACGGCGGCGTGGTGCTCCACGTCGACCAGCCGGTGGAGCAGCGTCCGGTCGTCCGGGGCGTCCGGCCCGGCGCTCGTCTCGCGCGGCGAGGGTCCCCGGGTGACGGCCGCCGCCCACCGCCCGGCGGCCGCCGCCCCGCCGGGGTCTGCCACCGCGGCCGGTCCGGCGGGGGCCCCGTCCTGGACGGAGGCCACCCAGGAGCGCAGCGTGGCCGCCTCCTGCTCGTCGAAGACGCCGAACATGGCGCCGCCGAACTTCAGGGCGTCGAGGAAGGCGCAGCCACCGTCCGGGCGGCGCCGCAGGTAGGGCGACTCGCGCAGCCTGGCCAGCAGTGTGGCGGGGTCGGACAGGCCCTCGTCGAGCGCGGCGGACAGCGGCCGGCCCGCCAGCCGCAGCCGCCGGTGCTGCGCGCCGGCGTACGGCGCGTGCCGCAGCAGTACGCGGGCCGCCCTGGCGTCGGGGGAGAGGCCCGACTCGTGCTCCGCGTGCGCGGTGAGCAGGGCCAGGTTCTCGGCCTCGATGTCCAGGTACCGCCGGACCGCGGCGAGCAGCCGGCGCCGGTCCGCGGCGCCGTGGGGCGCGGTGTGCGTGCGGGCGACGCAGGCGTCCAGCACCTCGGTGAGCATCGTCTCCGTCAGCGGCTCGGGGTGGCCGAGCAGCAGCCCGTCCACGCCGAGCAGGTAGTGGGCGACGTGGACGCCCACCACCTCCGGAAGGTGGGCGGCCGGCAGCCGGGAGAGCGCGAGCAGGTACGCCCCGTGCCAGGCGGTGAGCGGCCGGCAGTCCGTCCCGGTGAGGAAGGCGTCCGAGTTCAGCGGCGGCAGATGGAGGTCGTACCGCTCCAGCGCGCGCCGCCGCCGCTGCTCGCAGCCGTGTTCCGGCCGGCCCTCGCCCTTGAGCCGGAACCGGTGCACGAACAACTGGTTCACCAGGGCGTCCGGCTGGGTCGCGGGGCTGGAGAGGTTGTCCAGCCAGCAGCCGCTCAGCAGGGCGAGGGGCGCGCGGTGCCGCAGCACCGTCCGGATCCGCTCCGGCGGTCCGGCCGTCAGCCGGCGGACGACCGGTGCGGACGCCTCGCGCGCGGCCGCGACGAGGGCGGTCACCGACGCGGTGGTGACGTCGCCGCCCGGTCCGCGCGCGGCGTCGATCACGTCGTGGTCGGGTCCGCGCGCGGTGTCGATCACGTCGTGGTCGGGTCCGCGCGCGGCGTCGTGCCCGTCGTGGTCGGGTCCGCGCGCGGCGTCGTGCCCGTCGTGGTCCGGTCCGTGCACGGCGTCGAGGAGGCGCAGGGCGACGAGCGCGCCGGTCTCGGACTCCTGGTCGGCCAGGAGCCGCCGGTACACCCGCACCGGCCCGTCCGCCAGGACCTCGTCGGCCGCCCGCGCGACGGGCGGGCTGAATCGGAACCGCTGGACCTCGGCCGCGCCGAGCTCGGGCGGGGGCCAGCTGAACCGGCCTGCACTCATGTGGATCTCCCCCATCTCCCCTGCCGTGGGGCCCGGCGCCCGGGGCACCGCGGCCGGCCGGCCGGGTTCACGACGCCGAAACGGGCGTCTGCCGGATCAGGACCGCGGTGCGCGACCCCGGGACGCTGGCGGCGAGCACGGCGTGGCCGCCGTCGCCGAGGCCGCCCGCGGCCGCCCGGTCGACCAGGTTGACGAGCGGGTCGGCGGCGAAGCAGTGCGCGACCCGTTCGATGTTCGCGGCGAAGATCTGCCCCGTGGTGAAACCCGCCTGGCGCTCCTTCACCAGCGTGACGGGGCGGTACAGGTTGGTGGCGAAGAGCTGGGCGACGTCCGCCGTCGTCATCCCGAGAGGGCTCAGCAGGGTGTCGTTCGCCCGGCGGGAGAGGTCCGCGCTGATCTCCTCGGACCAGTCCAGCCGGGCCGGGTCCTGGGCGGTGGCCCCGCCCAGGATGCGGTAGGCCGTTCCGGCCGGCGGCTCCGCGGTGACCAGGCAGCCGGCGGCGCCGTCGCTGAAGAGCGCGAAGTCGGTGATCCTCTCGGCCTCCTCCTGGACGCGGTCCGCCGTGACGACCAGGACGCGTCGGTGCGTCCCCGCGGTCACCAGGGCCTCGGCCAGCCGCAGCGCGGCGAGCAGGTTGGCGCACCGGTTGAGGGTGACGCCGTAGAAGGCGGCGCCGGCCAGGCCCAGTGCCGTCATGACGCGGGACAGGAAGGCGCCGTGGGTCATGGCCGAACCCGGGAACCGCGTGGAACACAGGACGAACGCGTCGACGTCGGAGCCGTCCGAGCCGGCGGCCAGCAGGGTGGCCCTGCCGCCGTCGATCGCCAGCTCCGCCACGGACCGCCGCGTGCGGTGGACGAAGCCCCAGCCCCATACCGAGGGATCGGGCATCATCCGCAGTTCCCGGGCCCGGTCCGCGAGCGACGGAATGTCCGAGTGATGGGTTTCGATCTCGCCGAGAACGTACGCGGGCGCCTCCAGGAATACACGAGGCGCACTCTCCAGCCTCCCCCGTAAGCGCATGCGGTATTCCTCCAATGGCGAGTCGTGTCCGGGCACTTGAGAGGCGGGCCGCAATGGATCCTAGGTCAGCGATCCGGGCATTACCAGGGTTGATCAGCGGTATTCAGATGCTGTAAAGCGGGAGTTCGTCGCGTTGCCGGGAGGCCAATCGGACGGACGTCGTCAACTCGCGCATTCTCGAAGTCCGGTCTTGCCAACTGCCGTCGGACTGTGCGTAGATGCATCGTATCTGTGCGGCGGAACGGGTGTGTTCTCCTGCTCCGTCGTGTCCCGACGACGCGGAATGAACAGTTCCAGCCAGTCCCGTCCGATGCGCCGCGTCGCCCCTCGTCCGCTCTTCACTCGTCCGCTCTTCGCTCGCCTTCTCTTCAATTGGCCGGGCAATCGCGTCACACGGGAGAATCTGTGCTGCTCGACTGGCTGCGGGAACCATCCGAGGAACGCGGCATGTACTTCGCCGGCGGAGCGGGTGACTGGGCATTCCGTTCCTACGCGGACCTGGCGGCCGAGGTACGCCGCATCGGTGCGGGCCTGCTTCAGTCCGGCATCCGGCCGGGCAGCATTGTTTCGCTGATCGTCACCGATCCCGCCGAATTCGTCGTCTCCTTCATGGGCGTCCTCGCCGCGGGATCGAGCCCGGCACCCCTGGCCGGCCCCGCCGCGCTGCGCGGCCTCGACCGGTACACCGGCCATCTGGCCCGCGTCTTCGGCATCGCGCGGCCCGCCGCCGTGCTCGCCGACGCGGAACTGGCCGAACTGGTGCGGGCCGGCCTCGACGCGGCCCGGCAGCCGGTCCCGACACTGACCCCGGCCGGGCTGACCGCGTCCGCGACGGACTTCGCGCCGGTGCTGCGGGGACCGGACGAGCTGGCCCTGCTGCAGTTCACGTCCGGCTCCACGGGACACCCGAAGGGGGTCTGGGTCACCTGGAGCGGCTTCGCCGCCAATCTCGCCGCCATCCGCGGCTGGCTGCGGTGGACGGAGCGGGACGCGTTCGCCAGCTGGCTGCCGCTCCACCACGACATGGGCCTGGTCGGCGGCATGATGATGCCGCTCGTCACCGGCACCGACAGCCGGCTGATGACCCCCGCGCAGTTCGTCCGCCACCCGCTGCGCTGGGTCGAGTGCTTCGGCCGGCACGGCGCCACGCTCACCACCGCGCCCAGTTTCGGCTACGCGTACGCGGCTCGCCGGCTGACCCCGGAACGGCTGGCCGGCCTGGACTTCTCCGGCTGGCGGGTCGCCATCGTCGGCGCCGAGCGCATCGACCCGGTGGCCGCGGCCGACTTCACCGCCCTCACCGCCCCCCACGGCTTCGACCACCGCACCTTCGTGGCCGCCTACGGCCTGGCCGAGAACACCGTCGTGGCCACCGGCGTCCCGGTGCGCACCGGCTCCCGGGTCGTACGGGTGCGCTCCACCGCGCTGCCCGTGGGGGAGCGGGTCGAGGTGGACGAGCGGGGCGTGCTGGGGGTGGACCGGGTCGGCGGCGGGGGCTGGCTGACCGGGTGCGGCACCGCCGTGCCCGGCACCACCGCCACCGTCGTGGACCAGCGCGGCGCGCCCCTCCCGCCCGGCACCTTCGGCGAGATCGCCCTGACCGGCACCTCGCTGTCCCGGGGCTATCTGCGCGGCCCCGAGCAGCTCGACACCTTCGGGGCGGGCGGGCTGCGCACCGGCGACGCCGGCTTCGAGTACGACGGGGAGCTGTTCGTGGTGGGCCGTATCGGCGAGTCGATGAAGATCCGCGGGGCCCATGTGCACGCCGAGGACGTCGAGGCCGAACTGGCCCAGCACGAGGAGCACGCCGTCAGCCCCTGCGCCGTCGCCTTCGCCTCCCTGGACGACGGCGACCACTGCGTCGTGTTCGTCGAGGGGCGGGTCGACGCCGGCTGGGCCGAGCGGGCCGCGCGGACCGTCAAGGCGCTGACCCACGGCGCCGTGCGGATCTCCGTCGTGCAGGGCGCCCGGGGCGCCGTCGCCCGCACGTCCAGCGGCAAGCCGCGCCGCGCCGTGATGTGGAACGAGGTCCTGGCGCCCGACCCGGAGCGCCCCAAATGGACCGCCGTGCACGGAACCCCGCCGTCCGTGTCCCGGCGCACCACCGCCGGGGCGGCGGAGTGACCACCCACGAGGCCACCGAGGTGCCAGTGATGAAACCGTCCGTCAACCTGCCCCGTCCGCGGGACCTGTACGACCGCTGGGAGACCCAGCAGTGGGCCGTCTCCCAGGTCCGGGTGGACCGGGACGCCGGGCGCTGGGCCGAACTCAAGCCCTTCACCCGGCGGGAACTGCTCACCGCCCTGGCCGACCTGGAGATCGGCGAGGTGTGCGTGACCCAGACGCTCAGCGCGCTCGTCGACCACTCGCCCACCGAGGACGACCGGATCTACCTGTGCACCCAGATGGCCGACGAGGGCCGGCACGTGCAGTTCTTCAAGGACTACCTGCTCGGCCCGGTGGGCGTCGACCGGGCCGAACTGGAGACCGCGGGAAGCGAGCTGAGCCGGCTCTCCGCCTACGGCGCCGTCTTCGAGCCGGTGCTCCGGCAGGCCACCGGCCGCGTCCGGGACAGCGGCGGCGAGCCGGCCGTCTGGTACGCCGGTGTGGTCCTGTACCACCTGGTCACCGAGGGCGTCATCGCCGGCGCCGGGCTGAAGACGCTGCGCTCCTTCGTGCGCACCGTGGGCGGGCTCCAGGCGCTGGAGGAGGGCCTGGCCAACGTGGCCAGGGACGAGACCCGCCATCTGACCTACGGGCAGACCGCCTGCCGCACCGGCGTGGGGGCCGGCTTCGCCGACCCGATCGGGGAGACCTACCTGGGCGCCCTGGACAAGACCGTCGAGGTGCTGGTCAACCCCGGCCAGAAGGCGGTCAGTCCGGCGCTGCGCCCGGCCCTGGCCCACCGCGCCGGACAGCTCACCCAGCAGTGGGACTCCGCCCGCCTGCGCATGACCCGCCAGCTGGAGCTGATCGGCCTGGCGGAGCTGCGCACCGAGGCGGAGCGCCGCTGGGAGAAGGCGTTCACCGAGACGTTCGCCCGCTACGAGGAGCGCTGGGGCGCGCCGCACCCCGTGCCGCGCGCCACGGCCCTGGGCCTGCTCCCGGCGTGACCGGGCCAGGCCCCACGAGAAGGGAACACCCTGTGGAACCCGATGAGATCCGCCGCAAGGTACGCGACATCATCAGCACCATGTCCCCCGCCCGGACCCCGGTACGGACGCCGGCGGACCGGCTCGTCGACGATCTCGGCTACGACTCCCTCACCTTCATCGAGCTCTCCGTGGCCCTGGAGGAGGAGTTCGTCATGGACGACATCGAGGAGGAGCGCACGGCCGGCCTCAGGACGGTCGCGGACGTCGAGGACCTGATCGTCGGTCTGCACAAGCCCGCCGCCTAGCGGCCCGCCGGACGAGGACGCACACGACACCGTGACCGACACCGAAGCCACCCGGCCCGGCGGCCCGCCCCCGGCCCCCCGCACCGGAACGCCGGACGCGGCCCCGCCGGAACCCGCCCGCCGCTGGCTGGCGGCCCTTCAGGAGCTCTTCCTCGTCCCGGAGCCGTACCGGGACGAGCGGGCGGACCGGGCCGAGGCACTGGACATGCTGCGGTGCGGCGACGAGGTGCTCGACGCGCTGGTGGCCGCCGGCCTGCCGGCTGCCCGGCGGGACGGCCGCCAGTACTTCGACTACTTCGACCTGTTCAACCTCGCCCTCACGGCCGCCTCCGGCAGCTCCCTGCCGGAGGTGGCCCTGCGCTACTCGCTGCGCTGGATGAACCGGGCGGGCACCTCGTGGACCGAACCGGCGTGGTGGAGCTTCGACTTCACCCTGGAGTGCGGGCGGCCCGGGGGCTGCGGCGCCGACCCGCGCTGGCGGCACGCCCTGCCCCGGCCGGAGACCTGCGGCGGGGAACTGCTGCGGCTGGACGTCGAGCCGGGCGGCGCCACGGTCGGCGACGGCACGGTGACCTACGCCGGTCCCGGCCCGTTCCGCATCGGCGGACAGGTGCGCACCCAGGGCGAGAGCCGCACGCTGGTCTCGCCCGCACTGCGCCGCGCCGTGGCCGGCTTCATGGACGCCGGGTACCGCTGGCTGCGCATCCCGGACGGACTCCAGCTCGACGAGGAGCGCCTGCTGGCGGCCGGACTGGCGCCGTGCATCTCCGCCTCCCGCCACCTGGAGAAGGTGTTCACGGCGGCCGGGTACCGGGCCCGCACCCGGCGCGGCTGGATCCTCGGCACCCTGGACCTGGAGCACGCCTGGGTGGAGGTGGTGGACGACGACGGCGTGGTCAAGCAGATCGACCCGGTCTTCGCCGAACTCACCCGGTACGCCGCCCGGCCCCATCCGGACCTGGCGCCGGCCTGTCTCGGATCGCGGCTGAACCGGCTGCTGCCCACCGGTCTGCCGGCGGGGGAGCGGCCGGCCGCCCACTGGTGCGACGGCGTCCTGTCGCAGCCGCGTTCCCGCACCGAAATGCGGCGGCTGCCCGCCGCGCCGACTGCCTGAAGGAGGACAAGTGGCCGATCTCCGTGCCGACGTCGTCGCGTTCCTGCGCTCCCGGCGACCGGACCTGGCCGACATCCCCCCCGACCTCGACCTGATCGAGGCGGAGATCCTGGACTCCCTGGGGTTCATGGTGCTGCTGACGCTCCTGGAGGAGCGGACCGGGCACGAGTTCGACCTGGACACCGTGACGCGGGAGGACTACCGGACGCTGGCCCGCATGGAGGAGCGTCTCCTGGCCCGCCTGCCGGACCCGGGCCCCGGGAGCGGCGCACGGCTGCCGGCGGCCGGCCCCGGCGGACGTGAGGGCCGGGCATGACCTTCGTGATCACCGACGCGTGCGCGTCCGCGAAGGACGCCTCCTGTGTCGCGGTGTGCCCGGTGGACTGCATCCACCCCGCACCCGGCGAGCCCGGCTTCGCCGAGGCCCGGCAGCTCTACATCAACCCCGACGAGTGCATCGACTGCACGTCCTGCGCCTACGTCTGCCCGGTCGACGCCTGCGTCCCCGAGGACGAGGTGCCGGACACCTGGGCCGCCGCGGCCGCCGTGAACGCCGAGTACTTCCGGTGACGCCGGTACCGGACGACCTCGCCGCGGAGCGCGCCGACCCGCACTGCCTGCCGCCCGGCCGCGCCGCGGAACTGCTGACCGGCGCTCCCTGGCGGCGGCTGGTGCTGGTCGGGGACAGCCTCGCCGAAGGGGCCGGCGACCCGGTGCCCGGCTACCGGAGCGCGCCGTGGGCCGAGCGCCTGCGGGAGGTCTTCACCGGGCGGCCCGGCACCGCGTACCTCAACCTCGGCCGGCGGGGCCTGCGCACCGCCGAGGTGCGCGACGGGCAGCTGGCCGGGGCGCTGGCCTTCCGGCCGGACCTGGCCTGCGTGCTGGCCGGCGGGAACGACCTGCTGGGGCGCCGCTTCGACGCCGGCGAGGTGGCGGCCGCCCTGGACGACATCGTCGGCCCGCTGCGCGCCGCGGGGTCCGACGTGCTGCTGTTCACCCTCATGGACTTCACGTACGGGCAGTCCGAGCACTCCGTGCTGCGCCGCCGGCTGGCCGCCCTCAACGACCGCGTCCGCGACGCGGCCCGTCGGCACGACGCGCTGGTCACCGACATGGCGGAGCATCCGGCAGGCCGCGACCCGGGGATGTTCGCGGGCGACGGTCTGCATCCGTCGGCGCGCGGCCACGCCGTGATCGCCGCGCAGGTGCTCCGCACCCTGGGCCGGGCACCGCGCCGCCCCCAGGGCCTGCCCGGCCCCGCCCGGCCCCTCGCGGACCGGTCTTAGGCCCCGCCCGGCCCCTCCTGGACCGGTTTTCGGCCCCGCCCGGCCCCTCCCGTCCGCCTCGGACCGGCATCGGGGGTTCGCCTCGGCCCGTCCTGTGCGTCGTCGGGGTGGGTGCGGGGCTTGGCGGG
>NZ_JBHMCY010000011.1:84101-129188 GCF_042430725.1 Streptomyces cinereospinus
GGCCGTTCTGTGCGTGGTCGGGGTGGGTGCGGGGCTTGGCGGGCCGTTCTGTGCGTGGTCGGGGTGGGTGCGGGGCTTGGCGGGCCGTTCTGTGCGTGGTCGGGGGGCCTCGGGGCTTGCCCGGTCTTCCCTCCGTCGCGGGGCGGCCTCGCTCGCCGGGCCCTCCCGTGCGTCCTTGGTGCGGCCTGGGGCGGGCCCGGGCCCTCCGTCCGTCGCGGGGGCGGCCTCGGGGCTTGCCGGGCC
Organism: Streptomyces cinereospinus; assembly: GCF_042430725.1. Taxonomy (NCBI): domain Bacteria; kingdom Bacillati; phylum Actinomycetota; class Actinomycetes; order Kitasatosporales; family Streptomycetaceae; genus Streptomyces; species Streptomyces cinereospinus. The sequence continues at coordinate 84,345 of NZ_JBHMCY010000011.1, forward strand.
CGTCCTGTGCGTCGTCGGGGCGGCCCGGGGCTCCGCCCGCCCTCCGTCCGTTCCGGGGCGGCCCTTGAGGTTGCCCGGTCCGTCCCGCGCGTCTGCGAGGCGGCCCTGGAGCCTGCCCGGTCCGTCCCGCCCCCTCCCGGACCGGCTCAGGGCCCGCCCGGCCCTCCCGTCCGCCTCGGAAGGCCCCTGGGAGGGGTCTCCGTGGGCCGTCGGCGACGTGGGGGCCGGGCGGGCCCTGGAGGGGGCCGCCACCCGGTCAGCGGGGGGCGTACACCGCCTCGGTGCCGGTGTCGATGTGCAGTCGGGACAGGGACGCGCGGGCCCGGTCCAGCGCCTGCCGGCCGGTGCGGCCGACGGCGATGGCGTGGGCGTGGCGGGCGGTGTTGTTGAGCTGGGGCCGGCTGTGGTCGCCCGCGCTCACGTAGACGCTGACGTCCGTGACGCCCTCCGCGAGGCGCGCGTGGCCGGCGCCCCGCACGGCCCGGACGTCACCGGGGTCGGCCGGCAGGAACGCGATGGCCGCGGCCTGCCGGGTGGTCACGGTGGGCGGGGTCCACGGTCCGAGGTGCATCCGCACCAGCTCCGCGCAGAGGTCCACGCCGGTCGACAGGGCGACCAGGTGCGTGATGCGGTCACCGGCCGGCCGGCAGTTGATCTCGATCAGCCGCGGACCGTCGGCCGCCAGCCGCAGTTCGACGTGGGCCGCGCCCAGGTCGAAGCCGACGGCCCGCAGCGCGTCGGTGGCCACCCGGGCGCAGCGGTCGGCCAGGTCGCCGTCCAGGTCGGCCGGCACGTGGTGCCCCGTCTCGAAGAAGTAGGGCGGCCGGCTCAGCTCCTTCCAGGTCAGCGCGACGACGGTGGGCGTGCCGCCGTGCACCAGGATCTCGACGCTCACCTCGGGACCGTCGACGTACTCCTCCATCAGGGCGGCGGGTATCTTGCGCTGGCCGCGTTCGTTGTGGGTGTCGGCCAGCAGCGCGCCGATGTGCGCGGCGGCCTCCGCGGCGGACGCGCACAGGCGCACGCCGTTGCTGCCGGCGTCGTCCAGGGGCTTGACGACGCACGGGTAGGGCAGTTCCCACCGGTACGCCTCGTCCGGGTCGGTCACCCGGGCGAAACGGGGGATCGGCACCCCCGCCGCGGCGCACAGCCGCCGGGTCAGGGACTTGTCGCGGGCCGCCCGCACCCCGTCCGGGGAGGGACCGGGCAGCCCCAGGGACCGGCTCGCGTCGGCGGCGCAGATCATGTGCCACTCACCGACGGCCAGCAGCGCGTCGACCTGCCGGTCGAGGTTCTTGACGGTGGCGACGACGCTGTCCGGGTCGTTGGTGTCGCAGCTCACGACGGAGTCCAGCCAGGCCGGGTCCAGCTTCTCGTGACCGGGCGCCAGGTACAGGTCCAGGTCCTGGGTCAGGAAGGTGACACGGTGGCCGGCGGCCCGGGCGGCGGCCATGGCCTCGTACCCGCTGCCGGTCAGGTTGCTTTCGAGGAAGGCGATGTGCTTCGTCATGCGTGGAGTCAGCCTGTCGGTGGGAGGGCGCGGTCGGACGGCGGGTCCTCGCGGCGGCGAGGACCCCTGAGGCGGAGGGTCAGCCGAAGGTCCAGCCGAACTCCACGGGGGGCAGCGGCTCCTGCACCGCCGACCGGGCCCGGTGCTGCACTCCGGCGGCGAACGCCGCACGCACCTCGGCCAGGGCGAACACGTCGGCCTCCCACAGCGCCGCGTGCAGCGAGCGGACGAGGCTCTCCAGCGCCGGGCGGGCGGCGGCGACCGCCTCCGGGGTGAGCGGGCGGCTCCACGCGGAGTGGCCCTGCCGCAGCCGGCCGATGACCAGCAGGGCCGCGGCCGTGTCGGCGGCGTCCTGGTGGGGAAGCTCCGTGTACGGGGTCAGTTCCTCGACGATGTCGCGCAGCGGGTCGGGCGTGCCGGTGGACTCCGCCGCCGCCAGCACGCCGAGCAGCACGGCGTACGCCTCCTCGAACCCGGCGCGCTCGAAGCTCTTCAGCCCGGGTGCCGGCGCCCCGGCGCCCGCCAGCGACGCCCGGCGCCACCCGTGCGCCGCGACCTGGGCGACGCTGCGCCGGAGCGAGCGGCGCAGGGAGGTGTCGAGGTCCTCGGCGGATCGTTCCGGTGCCGAGGCCAGGGCCTGTCGCAGACGGTGACGCCGTACGTTGGCGAAGAGCACCACCGGGCCCGGCGGCCGCAGCGGGGTCAGGTCCCAGTGGCCGGAAAGCGTCACCCCGCCGGCCAGCAGCAGATCGGCGACGGCGAAGCCGGGCCGCCCGTCCGCCCGGTCGGCGGCGTCCTCGCCCAGGACGCCGCCCGCCGCGCGCCGGAGCTCGTCCAGCCGGGCGCCCACGGCGTCCGCCTCGGCCTGCAGTTCGCCGTGCGGAGCGGCGACGAGCAGGCACGGCGGGACCCGGCCGTGCCGTGCGGAGAGGCCGTCGTCCGGCGCCCCGGAGGCGGCGGGAGCCGGGCCGACGCCGACCCAGGGGTCGTCGCCGGTGCCGGGGCCGGCGGAGGCCGGGGGCGCGGGCTGCCACTGCCCCGAACCCGCGTACGCCGACAGCGCGTCGGCCGCCAGGCGGGCGGAGGAGTTCCGCTCCGCGTCCGCGACCTCGGACAGCTCCCGGGCGGCGGCGCGCAGGAGCGGGGCGACCTGCTCGGCGTACTGCTGGTCCGGCAGGACGGTGGCGGGCAGGTCGAGCAGTGCCGCGGCGTCCAGCAGGGCCTGGACGCGGAGCAGGTGCTGCCAGGAGTTGGGGAAACGGTTCCGCAGCGCTGTGTGCGCCGGATCGAGTCGGGCGAGGTGAAGGCGGGGTTCGTCGTGGTGCCAGAAGACGAGCCGTCGGTGCGCCTGTCGGACAGGGGACTCCCTGCCGATGTGCTGAGCACGGGCGGCGGCGGACATGGCCGTGTTCATCGGTTCCAACCTTCGGTGTGGACGCGGGGGCGAGGTCAGCTCGGCCGGGCGAAGGCGGCTTTGAGTGCGGCGGTCTGGTCGTCGAGGGCCTGCCGGGTGAGTTCCGCCTGCGGGGCCGCCAGGTCGAAGCCGTGGAACGTCCGTGCGAAACAGTGCAGTTCGACCGGGACGCCGTCGCGCATCATGCGGCAGGCGTAGTCGATCCCCTCGTCGCGCAAGGCGTCCACTTCGGCCACCAGCACGTACGCCGGGGCCACTCCGTGGAAGTGCGCGCGCCGGGCCGGCGCCGCGTACTCGTGCGGCTGCGCCGCGTCCCCCAGGTAGTGCCGCCACATCAGGGGGCTGTCCTCGACGTCCCAGCCGGAGGCCCGGGGGAAGCGCTGGAACGACTGCGAGGTCAGCCGGTCGTCCAGGGCCGGGTAGAGCAGCAGTTGCAGCGCGATGCGCGGGCCCGAGCGGTCGCGGGCCAGGAGGGCCAGCCCCGCGGCGATGTTGCCTCCCGCGCTGCTGCCGCCGACCGCGACGCGCGTGCCGTCCCAGCCGCGCGGGCCGGCCCCGCCGGCCACCTGGCACAGCACCGCGTAACAATCTTCCAGTGCGGCCGGAAAGGGGTGTTCCGGCGGCCGTCGATAATCCACGGACACCACGACTGCGCCGACCTCCCGGGAGAACCGGACGCAACGGTCGTGCTCGGTGTCAAGATCTCCCGCCACGAAGGCGCCGCCGTGCATGTAGAGAAGAACGGGAAGGGAATCCGATTGTTTTGCGCCATGCGGCGCATAGATTCGGACAGGTATTTTTCGGCCATCTTCCGGCACGTCGAAGGTGGTGTCCTCGACTTTGACATTTCCCTCGTCGGGACCGGATCCGCGCAGCGCGCGCGAGAGCGAGACCGCCCGCCTGAAGTTGCGCCGCGCCTTGAGTGGATCAATGAAGGAGACAAAGGGCTGACGCCGCTCGGCCTCGACCAGCTCCTCGTCAAGGAGGCTTGAGACACTGTCCGTTGAGGTCACACCGGGGACTGTACACATGCCCATGTCGTGCACCGCAAGGGTTTCCGGGCGCGTCCCGCCTGGCTCGTGTGCCGTGGGCGTGATGTCCGGATCCCCGGCTTTCGCGGCGCATTTTCGTCATTGCCGTCACTTGGCAGGGCGCGTTCGCATTCCCTTAACCGAAAACCGTTGACTCGTTGATCGATTCACAGGTAATTTTTTTGACGGCGGTCCATCCGGTCGGGACTCGCCTGCATGAAGCTACTCTCCGTAACGACGCACAGCTCCCCTCACCCGGGCTGTGCGTTTCTTGTGCCGCCTGCTCCATAGTCGCAGCCAGGCGCCAACCTCAAATCTCAGGGGGTGGATGGTCCATGCAATCATCCGGAAAGCTACTCATCGACGCGCTCCTCGTCGTCGGATTCGGAGTTCAGCACTCCGGTCTCGCGACCCTCCGTGTCAAGCGCCTGGTCAAGGCGAAGACCGGTATCGAGGCGCTGGCCTGGCGCTCCGTGGAGTCCCTCTCCAACGTGGTGTACATCCTCGTGGCGGCCGCGCTGTGGCAGCACACGGGCGACGTGGTCTGGGAACTCACTGGCGCGTCCATGGTCATCATGTACGCGCTCGCCGTCGCCTCGTGGCTGTGGTACTGGCAGCTGCACCTGTTCGAGTACGACTGCGGACTGGCCTTCGGCTCCACCACACTGGTCTCCCAGGCGGCCGGCGCCCAGGGCCCCAAGCTGATCAACTGGAAGGTCGGCAGCCGGCGCTGGATCCGCTTCCCGGTCCACACGGCCTTCTTCGGCATGTTCTTCTGCCTGCCCGTCATGACCACCGACCTGCTGGTCCTGGCCGTGGTGCTGAACGTCTACAACGTGATCGGCAGCATCCTCTACGACAAGCGGATCATCGCGACGGCCGGGGACGCCGCCCGTCCCTACATCAACCTCACCGGCCTGATCTTCCCGCCCGTCTACCGCAACCCCGCGGGCGCCCGCGACCTGGAGATGGCCGCCCCGCTGCACTGGCGCAAGCCGTCCATGCACCTGCCCGGACTCGTGGTGGGCGTGGCACTCGGTGTCATGTACTACTTCCTCATCGGTCCGCGCGCCGTCACCTCGACGGACATGCTGCAGGCCGGCGGCGCCGGTCTCCTGGGCGCCGTCCTCACCGGTCTGCTGCTGGGCACCGTCCTGAAGCCGAAGGCCGCGGACTGGGGCCAGCAGCAGACGGACCTGTCGACCACCGTCGCCCTCAACGCCGCCACCGGCGTGGTCACCTGGGCCGTGATCGGCTGGGTCGACACCGGCGTGGCGCCGTCCTTCGCCGCGTTCCTGCCCCTGTGGTTCACCGTCCAGTACCTCGGACACGTCTTCGCCTTCCTCGCCAACCGCAAGAAGTGGTCGGCCTCGCTGACCCCGGTCGAGCGTGCGTCCGGTTCCGAGAAGTCCGCCCAGCCCGTGGGCCGTCCCGCGCCGTCGGCGACCGCCGCGGCCATGGGACAGGCGAACGCCGGCTAAGACGAGCCATCACTTAGGGAGAGCCGCACGTGCGCAGCGCCAGTCTCGACATCCCGCTCCGCGAAACCCTCCACCAATTCCCGTTCTGGCACCGGGAAGAACCGGTCGTCGCCGCCTTCCGGATCGACCCGGAGTACGCCGGGCTGCGTGAGCAGTTCCCGGACACCTGGGAGCACCTGGTACGGGCCAAACTGCTGCTCGACAGCGCCACGGCGCTGGACGTTCCCACCGTGACCGGCTCGGACGAGGAGCACGCCGAGCGCGTCGCCGGCCTCTTCAAGGCGGCGGCCGCGACGCTGAACCGTTTCGCCGACGAGGAGAAGGCGGAGTCCGCCCGCACGGCCGTCGAACACGCCCGGCAGGCGGCCGAACGCATCGTCATCTACGCCGACAGCCAGGAATGGAAGCCGGTGACGCTGCTGGAGCCGGCCCCCGGCGAGCCGTGGCTGTACTGCGGGCCGATCGGCACCTGGGCGATGCGGGACGTCGCCTCCCCGATCGGCCTGCTGGTCACCGTCCCCTGCCCCGAGCTGCAGACCGAGATCGACACGGTCAACGGCCGGATCGGGCAGATGCAGCAGGAGGCGGCCCGGATCCTGGGCGAGCAGGTCAAGTCCGTCCAGGACATCCACCCCACCATGCACATCATGAACCTGCTGCTGGCGGGCGGGGAGTCGGTCTCCGGGCACAAGAACTTCGCCCACTTCTTCCCGCTGGAGGCCGCCGAGTCCTCGGTCCTCGGGCCCGAGTTCACCGTGGTCTTCGCCAACGTGCACCGGGAGCGGATGCGCCGCTGCTCCCTGCCGCTGCTCCAGGACGTGCAGGACGGCACGGCCGAGGAGCGGCTGGACGACGTGCTGCGCATGTCGCTGCGCTGGTTCCGCTGCCACGACCTGGGCCACTTCTGGCGCCGTGCCTCCGTGCCCGGCGCGGGTGAGGCCCCCTCGGAGATCAGCTACTTCGAGCGCATGGCCCTGGAGGAGGCGTACGCCGACGTCCTCGGCCTGCTGACGGCACACGCCATGGGACCCCGGCCGGAGCTCGGGACCGCGTTCACCGCGGAACTCGTGCGCTACCTGTCCCGGCGCTACCATCACTTCGCCGACAGCGCGGCCGCCGTGCTCACCCTGGGCTGGCTCCAGGAACACCCGCAGGACGTGGAGTTCCCCCTGACGGACGACTTCATCGGGGCATCCCGCGAGGTCCTCACGGACCTGGCGAGGGCGCTGCACAGCGTGCTGTGGGACGCCGACCCGACCGAGATCGCCCGGCTGCGGGCCGCGTTGACCAAGGGCGCGGAGTACCGGGACTCGCTCACCCGGCACTTCGACCACCTGCCCACCGACCTCACCTACACCTTCGGTTAAGGAACCATGAACGCTCGCACAGTCGTCATCTCCGGCGCCTCCTCCGGTATCGGTCTGGCCACGGCCCGGCGCTTCGCCGACGCCGGTGACCATGTGGTCAACCTCGATCTCAGCAAGCCCGCCGCCGAGGACGCGGTGGGCCGGTGGATCAAGACCGACGTCACCGACTGGGACGCCGTCCGCGCCACCGTGGACGGCGTGGCCGAGGAGTCCGGCTCCATCGACGTGGTCGTCGCCAACGCGGGCATCAGCCTGCGGCGCACGTTCGTCGACATGACGGAGAAGGACATCAGGCAGCTGATGGACATCAACGTCATGGGAGTGATGGCGCTGTGGCAGGCCGCGGCGCGCCACATGATCAAGGCGCGCCGCGGTGTGCTCCTGGCCACGGCCTCCACCAACGGCTCGGCCGGCTACCCGTACTACGCCGACTACAACGCCTCGAAGGCGGCCGTACTGGCCCTCTCCCGCAGCCTGGCCCTGGAGCTCGCGCCGCACGTGCGCACCGCCTGTGTCAGCCCCGGCTACGTGATGACGCCGATGCAGCGGGCGGAGTACACCGACGAGATGTTCGCCGAGGTCAACGCGAAGATCCCGGCCAACCGGCACGCGGACCCCGCGGAGATCGCGTCCGCGTTCTTCTTCCTGGCCTCCGACGACGCCCGTTTCATCACCGGTCAGCAGCTCATCGTCGACGGCGGCGAACTGGCGGGCGGCACCGCGTCGGCGCACGGCACCGTCTTCGCCTGATCCGACGCCTTCGACGATGGGGAGCCACTGATGACTGTCACCTCTGCCGCCGTGAGGGAACTGCCGCTGATCGGCGAGGTGCTGGCAGACGCCGTCCACCGGTGCCAGACCGTCGGTCTCGACGGCGGGCTCACGGCGTACGTGGTGGAGGAACCGGGGAAGACGCTCACCGTCTCCGCGCACCACCGGGTCTACGACGCCCTGGTCCCGGTCACCACCCAGTCCTTCGGCGCCGACATGACGCCCTACTGGGCGCAGCGGAGCAAGGAGGGCTATCTGGAGCGGCTGGCCGAGTTCGTCCTCGTCGGTGACGAGAACGGGGCGTTCGTCGGCTGGACCGGGCACCACCTGCTCCGGTTCGACGAGCACGTGATCATCTACCTGGACTCCACGGGGATGGTCCCGCTGCGCCAGTCCAAGGGCACCATGCGCAAGCTGATGCGCGAGCGGATCGTGCACCACGTCCTGCCGCAGTGCCCGGAGCACCTGCCGGTCTACCTGACGGCGCGTACCGAGAGCCCGATCTTCTACCGGCTCATGCTCGGCCTGACCGACGGGGGCGCGGTGTTCCCGGCCCCGGGCACGCCGCTGCCCGAGGGGGTCGAGAAGTGCGGCGTGGACCTGGCCACCTGGCTGGGCCAGCGCACCATCCTCGAACCGGGGACGCTGACGCTGCGCAACGCCTACGACACCCTGGACGAGCTGTACGGGGAGCTTCCCACCACGGGCAATCCGGAGCTGGACGCCATGTTCCGCGGCACGCTCGGGCCGCTGGACGCCTTCCTCGTCGTCGCCCGGATGTGCTGACCCCGCACCGAGAGAGAAGATCATGCGAGCCGTACTCCTCCAGGCCGACGTGGATCACCGGCAGCCGGTGGAGCGGCGGGTGGCCGCGGTGTGCGACCAGGTCGTCGCGCACCGCGGCGCGGACCTCGTCGTCCTGCCCGAGCTGTGGGCCACCGGCTACTTCGCGTTCGACGACTACGAGCGGACCGCGCAGCCGCTGGACGGGCCGACCGCCCGGACGCTGAGCGAGGCGGCCCGCTCGGCCGGGGTGCTGCTGCACGCCGGCAGCGTCGTCGAACGCGCCCCGGACGGACGGCTGTACAACACCAGCCTGCTCTTCGGCTCCGCCGGGGAACTGCTGCACACCTACCGCAAGGTGCACCTCTTCGGGCACCAGTCGCGGGAGACGGCCCTGCTGTCCCACGGCGACACGCTGCTCGCCCAGGACACCGCGGTCGGCCGGCTCGGCCTGGCCGCCTGCTACGACCTGCGGTTCCCGGAGCTGTTCCGGGTACTGGCGGAGGACGGCGCCGAGGTGTTCGTGGTGGCCGCCGCCTGGCCGGCCGCCCGGATCGCCCACTGGCGGCTGCTGCTGCAGGCCCGTGCCCTGGAGAACCAGGCCTGGGTCCTGGCGTGCAACGCCGCCGGGCGGCAGGGCGCGACCGAACTGGGGGGCCACAGCATGGCCGTCGACCCCCGGGGGCAGGTCGTCGCCGAGGCGGAGGCCGGCGCGGCCGTGCTGGAGGCCTGTTTCGACCGGGCCGAGGTGGCACGGGCGCGCGCGGACTTCCCGGCCTTCTCCGACCGCCGTGTCACCGCGGACGGCCGGACGGCGACCGTCCGGACCCGTCGGGGCCCCTCCGGCGCCCCGACCCCCTGATCCATCAAGCCCGCTGCCGCTGAGGAACGCCCGTGCCCATCATCGTGCCCCAAGGTCTCGACCCCGAGCTGGTCCGCGTCGCCGAGCTGCAACCCGACCTCGACTACGGCCGCCCCCAGGAGTCCCGGGAGGCGCTGCGCCGCGCCTACCGGATCTCCCGGGCCCTGCGCGGGCGGAACGCGCCGGACGACGGCCTCACGGTCACGGACCGCCGGATCCCGGCGCGTGCGGGGGCGCCGGACATCCCGGTGCGCGTCTACACCCGTCCCGGCGGCGACGCTCCGGCCCCCTGTCTGCTCTTCTTCCACGGCGGGGGCTTCGTCACCGGCAACCTCGACACCGAGGACGACCGCTGCCGCGCGTACGCGCGGCGCACCGGCGTCACCGTCGTCTCCGTCGACTACCGGCTCGCGCCCGAGCACCCCTTCCCGTGCGCCTTCGAGGACTGCTACGACGCCCTGCTGTGGGTGGTGGCGAACGCCGGTGAACTGGGCGTCGACAGCGGGCGCGTCGTCGTCGGCGGGACGAGCGCGGGCGGTGCCCTCACCGCGGCGGTCACGCTGGCCTCCCGCGATCTCGACGGCCCCGCCGTCCGGCACCAGATGCTGCTGTATCCGGTGACCGACCACGCCATGCGGACCCGGTCGATGCGGGAGTTCGACGCCACCCCGGGCTGGCACGCCCGGAACAACGTGCACATGTGGCGGCACTACCTCGGCACCGACGAGCCGGAGAAGGTCTCCCCGTACGCCGCCCCGGCCGAGGCCGGCGACCTGTCCGGGCTGCCCCCGGCCTACCTGATGACCATCGAGTTCGACCCGCTGCGCGACGAGGGGATCGACTTCGGGCGCCGCCTGCTGGCCGCCGGGGTCTCCGTGCGGCTGCACCACCTACCCGGCACCTTCCACGGATTCGACGCCGCCGCCCCGCAGTCCACGGTCGGCCGGCGGGCCCTGGACGAACAGTGCGCCGTGCTGGCCCGGGCCACCGGGACAACCGTCGTCCGGTGAACTCCGGGAACGGCCCCGGGGAATTCTTCCGGACTTCACGGATTGCGGGCTTCCGCACATCCCCGACGCGGTTCCCGGCGCGCGGTTCCAGCATTTTCGGCCGATCTGGATTTGTCCGAGGTGACCCTCAACCTACCTGGTGACAGGACGCGTTGACAGTCATTCAATGTCTATGGTGAGGTGTGGGCCATGAACAGGAAGAAGCTCCTGCTTATCGGTAGTGGCGGCCGGCCATTCCGGGAGTACGCCCTCAAGGCGATCAGTGAGCGCGTCGACGTAATCCTCGTCGAAGGGCGCGAGATCACCTGGCAGGAGCCTTATGTCAAAGGCTTTCATCGCATAGATCCGGACGACTCGGAGGAACTGCTCCGGGTGGCCCGGGAGGAGTCCCCGGACGGGGTGCTCACCTATGACGAGGCGCTGGTCGAATCGACCGCGGAAATCGGCCGCGCGCTGGGCGTGCCCCACACCGACCCCGAGGCCGTCCGGCGGTGCAAGGACAAGAGCGCCCTGCGCGCCTGCCTCACCGAGGCCGGGCTCGGGCCGGTGCGGTTCGCCGTCGCCCATGACGTCGACGCGGCCCGCGCCGCGGCCGCCGGCATCGGGTACCCGGTGGTCCTCAAGCCGCGCGCGCTCGGCGGCAGCATCGGGGTGGTCCGGGTGGACGACGAGCCGCAGCTCGTCGCCGCGTTCACCGTCGCCGCCGAGGCCAGCGCCTCCGACGGCACCACCTCCCGGATCGCGGGCGTCCTGGTGGAGGAGTACCTGGACGGTCCCGAGTTCAGCGCGGACTGCGCCACCTGGCAGGGCGTGACCACCCCCGTGGTGGTGGCCGAGAAGGCCGTCGGTTTCGCCCCGTACTTCGAGGAGCTCGGCCACATCGTGCCCCCGGCGCCGCATCCCGGGCTGGACGAGGCGCTCTCCCTGGTCGTCGACGCGCACAAGGCCGCGGGGCTGGACAACCTGGTCACACACACCGAGTTCCGGCTCACCGGCCGCGGGCCGCGCATCATCGAGATCAACGTCCGGCTGGGCGGGGGCCTCATCCCGCTGCTGGGCACGCTCGCCCAGGGCACCGACCTCGCCGGGGCGTCGGCGGACATCGCGGTGGGGCGGCAGCCCGACCTGCCGGGCGCCCGTACCGGCGTGGCGGCCATCAGCATGCTCTACCCCCGGCAGGACATGCGGGTCGACCGGGTCCGGCTGGCCCGCGACACCGACGCGTACCCCGGGCTCGACCGGTTCGTGACGTTCCTCCCGGCCGGCACCGAGGTGCGGCTCCCGCCCCACGGCTTCCTGTCCCGGGTCGGTTTCGCCGTGGTGAGCGGCGCGGACCGCGAGGAGTGCCTGGCCCGGCGCGACGCCGTCGAGGCGGACGTGGTGATCGAAGGCGAGTCGCTGGGCGCCGTATGAGTACTGGCCAGGAGGCGGGCACGCGCCCGGCGGAGGACAAACCCCGGTCGATCGCCGCGATCGTCCGGCACGCACCGCGACCGGTGTGGGTGCTGGTCACCGGCGTCTTCCTCAATCGCGCCGGCTCGTTCTTCGCCACCTTCCTCGTGCTCTTCCTGCAGCAACTCGGCTTCACGCCGCGGGAGATGCCCGCCATCCTGCTCGCCGTCGGGGTCGCCACCCCGCTGGGCTCCCTCATGGGCGGATGGGCCTCCGACCGGCTCTCCCGGAAGACCTCACTGGTCGGCTCCACCCTGCTCGCCTCGTGCGGGCTGGGCGTCATCGCCGCGGCACCGAACAAGACGGTGGCGCTGGCCGGGGTGTTCGGCGCGGCCCTCTTCGCCCAGGCCTACCTGCCGGCCGCCTCGGCGCTCCTGGTCGACCACACCGAAGAGCGCGACCGGGTGCCCGTCTTCGCGTTCTTCCGGCTCGCCCTGAACCTGGGGTCCACCGTCGGGCCGCTGATCGCCGCCGTCGTCGCCCAGCACAGCATCCGCCCGCTGTTCCTGATCAGCTGCTGCATGTACGCGCTGTTCAGCCTGTTGCTGGCGGTCGGGCTGCCCTCGGTGCGCGGCGCCGCGCGGGTGCGGCCGAAGAGCACCGGGACCGACGCGGGCATCCCGCCGCGCCTGGTGGTCTTCTACCTGTCGATCGTGGCCATCACCGCCGTGTACGTGCAGTACAACTCGACCGTCGCGCTGTCGGTCTCCGAGGCGCACGGCCCCGACGCCTACGCCTACCTCCTCACCCTCAACGGCGCCCTGGTCATCCTCTGCGAGATGCCGCTGAGCGGACTGACCCGCAGGGTGGCCTGGTGGATCCCGGCGCTGGCCGGCACGGTCCTGATGACGGTGGGCATCGTGCTGTCGGGGGCCGCCCGGCCCTACGCCGCCGTCGCGGCCGGCGTGGTGATCTGGACCGTCGGCGAGATGCTCTTCTCGCCCGTGGTCAGCAGCGCCACGGCCGCCCTGTCGCCCCCCGACCGGGTCGGCCGCTACCAGGGCTACCTGTCCACGGTCCAGGCGGTGGCGTTCGGCCTGGGCCCCGCGGCCGGCACCTTCCTGTACGGCACCGACACCCGCATGCTCTGGCTGTGCTGCGCGGGTGTGGGGGCACTGGCGTGTTGCGGATTCGTCGCGGCCGGCCGGGCCGCGCGGCGAGCCCGGTGACCCGCCCCGCACGCCGCCCGTCCCACGGCACCGTCCTCGTCATCCCAGGTAGGAGCAGTAGCAGCTGATGGACGCACAACTCGCCGCCGGCACCACCGGACCGGCGCCCGCCCCGCGCGGCGCCGGCGTCGTCATCGACTGGCTGGGCCGCGCCCGGACCGGCGGGGTGCACCTCTACCACCGGGGCCGGACACGCTTCGTCGGCTGGCCCGAGGTGCACCGTGACGTGACCGAGCTGACCGAGCGGCTCGGCCACGGCGGCATCCGGGCCGGCATGCGGATCGGCCTGCGCGCGCACAACTGCTACGAGTGGCTGGTCCTGGACCTGGCGCTGCTGAACCTGGGTGCCGTGCCGGTCGCGCTGCCCGTCCCCGACTTCAAGGGCCGCGACAACGCCGGCCTCTGCCGGCAGTACGGCCTGTCCGCGGTGTTCGCGGGCAAGGAGGGCCGCGCCGCCTCCGACGACGTGTCCGTCGCCGCCCTGGAGACGGTGCTGAGCGAGCCGCTCGCCGTCAAGCCGCTGGACCCGGCCCCCGCTCCGCAGGGGGAGCGCCTGCCCGCCGGGGACGCCGAGGTGTTCACCCTCGCCTTCTCCTCCGGGACGGCCGGCCGCGTCAAGTGCCTGCTGCTCGGCTGGCCGGGCGTGGCGGCGCTGATCGAGGCGCACACGGAGGCGTACCCCTTCCGGCGCGACGACCGCGTCATGATCGCCCTGCCGCTCTCCACCTTCCAGCAGCGCTACCTGTGCTACCTGGCGATCCGCAACGACTGCGGCGTCGTGCTCACCACCGTCGGGCACTTCGTCGATGCCCTCCAGGCCACCAGGCCGACCGTCCTGCTGGGCCCGCCGAACTTCTACGAGTTCGTCGAGAACCGCTACCGCGCCATGGACCCCCGGCGCCGCGCCCGGCTGGAGTCCGTCGCCGTGCTGGCCTCCCTGCTGCCGTCCGAGCGGATGCGCCGGCACTGGCGACGCGGGGTCTTCCGCGAACTGCACGAGATGTACGGCGGATCGATGCGCCTGATGCTCGTCGGGTCCGCGCCGGTGCGGGACGGGATGCTGGAGTTCTTCGCGCGGACCGGTTTCGAGCTGTACCAGATCTACGGCATGACCGAGATCGGCTTCCTCACCTGGAACCGCCCCGGCGCCAACAAGATCGGCTCGGTCGGCCGCGAGGTCTACCCCGGGACCGTCTCCCTCTCCGGGGACGGCGAGGTCACCGTCCGCCACGACCGGCACCTGTGCGTCGGCTACGAGGGCGAGCCGGCGGAGAGCGTCGCCCAGGTGTTCCGCGGCGACGACACCATCGCCACCGGTGACCTCGGCACGTTCGACGAGGACGGCCATCTCGTCCTGCGCGGGCGGAAGAAGAACCTGATCATCACCACCGGCGGGCAGAAGCTCCAGCTGGAGGACCTGGAGGAGGAGCTGGCCCGCGCCCGGGGCGTGACCCAGGTCTGCCTGTACCCGCTGGACGGCGGCGGGATGGCCGCGGTCGCCTGGTGCGAGGGCGACCAGGAGGCCGCCGGGGCGTCGCTGCGGCCGCGGATCGACCAGCTCAACACCCGCCTCGGGCGCGCCCAGGACGTCCGCCGCCTGGCGCTGCTGCCCGGTCCCCTCGCCGCCGGCAGCCCCCTCCTCAACCGCAACCTCAAGGTCAACCGGGACGCGGTGCGCGAGGCGACCGCCGACCGGCTCGAACCCCTCGGCCCCCACGCCCCGTGACCGGCACCGCCGTGATCTCCCTCGTCCGTGACCATCCGTGCGACAGGCAGGAAATGACATGACCGACAAGCCGACCGTGGACACCCAGAGCGTCGCGACCGCCGTGGCCGGGCTCTGGAAGAACCTCCTCAAGCGCGACGACGTGCCGCACGACGTCGCCTTCCCGGAGCTGGGCGGCGACTCGCTGCTGCTGATCTCCCTGCTCACCCGCATCGAGGAGGACTTCGACGTCTACCTGGAGGCGGAGGACATCCTCGACGACCTCACCGTCGACGGCATGGCGCGAGCGATCGCCAAGGAACGCGCGGCATCCTGAACGCCCCGCCCCCGCACCCCCGCACGGGCACCCCGCCCGACCACCCGCCGCCCCCAGGAACACCCAGGAACACCCCTATGACTGAGTCGTACGACCCGGACAGCGCCGGCCCCGGGCCGCGCCGGCTGACCGTCGCCATGTCGCCGGAGATCGCCGCCCGCTACCCCGAGTGCCGCACCGTCTTCCTGCTGGCCCAGGGCATCAAGAACAACGAGCCCTGGCCCGGGACGGAGGAGGCGCTGGCCGCCCTCGAGACCGACGTGCGCGAAGGCCGCCGGCAACTGCCCACCGAGGACGAGGCCGCCATCGCCGCCTGGCACGACCTGCTGCGCAGCTTCGGGACGAACCCCCGGCGGGCCCGCCCCAGCATCGACGCGCTCAGCCGGCGGCTGCGCAAGTCCGGCCGGCTGCCCCGGGTCTCCTCGCTCGTGGACACCTGCAACCTGGTGTCCCTCACCTACATGCTGCCCACGGGCGGCTTCGACCTCGCGGCCTTCCGCACCGGCATCGAGCTGCGCCACGCGCGACCCGACGACGGCTACGTCCCGCTCGGCGAACCGGACAGGACCGAGACGCCGCTGACGGGCGAGGTGATCTACGCGGACGGCTCGCAGGTGATGACCCGGCACTGGAACCACCGCGACTCCGACGTCACCAAGGTCACCGAGGCCACCCGGGACGCGGTACTGCTCCTGGAGGGCATCTCCTCGGTCATCACGGCCGAGACGCTGCTGCGCGCCCGCGACGAGCTGGCCGAGCGGGTGGCGCCGCACGCCGAGCGCGTCAGCCTGTACGAGATCGACCCCGCCGAGCCGCTGGAACTCGTCTGGGAGCCGACGCCCTGATCCGCGCCCCGGGTCACCGTCCGGCCGCGGCCCCCCGCCGCGCCGGGGCCCCGGCCTCGTCCCCGCCCGCGGACGAGGCCGCAGTGCCGCAGCCGCGGGTGCGCGGCGCGGCCGACCCGCGGCGCGGCCCCGCCCGGGACCGCGTCCCGGCCGGGGCCGCCCGCCGGGGGCCGTCAGGCCCCCGGCTCGTCCTCCAGCTCGTAGAAGCCGCGGCCGTCGAGGAAGCGGACCGTGCCCAGGTCGCGCAGCAGGACCTCGTCGACGTCGTGCGCCAGCGACAGCGTCACCGGGTACGTGGAGTCGTCCACGGTCGGGCTGAGCGACTCGCCGGGGGAGACCAGGGGACGGACGCTCTCCACGCTCTCCAGGGACGCCAGTTCCTCCATGCCGCGGTAGGCGCGCAGCCGGCCGCGCACCGGCGAGACCATGGCGGCCCAGGCGACACTGCGGTGCACCACGTAGTCCTCGCCGCACCGGGCGTGGAACCGCTGCGGGTCGGTGTAGGCGTCGACGCTCCAGCTGATCTGCGACGCACCGGTGGCCCGCTGGGTGAACCCGGGCAGGTCCAGGCCGGAGATCCGGGCCCCCACCTCCACCAGGCAGGGACCGTCGGGCGTCAGCTTGACCTCGATGTGCGCGGGACCGTGCCGGATGCCCAGCGCGTCCAGCACCCGCAGCCCGTACTCCACCACCTGGTCCTGCACCTCGCCGCGGCGGGGCAGCAGATGGCAGGCCACGGCCAGGTCGAGCACGCCGTTGGCGCTGATCCGGTGCGTCTTCCACACGTCGGTCACGTGATGGCGGCCGTCCCGGCTCACCGTGTTGACCAGGTACTCGGCGCCCACCAGGTACTCCTGGGCGACCACACCGTCGTCGGGCTCGGAGAAGATGTTGCGCCGTCCGGTCAGCGCGCGGAAGGCGGCCACCGCGGCGTCCGGCGTGTCGCACCAGGTCACCCCGTCGTTGGCGGCGCTGCG
The DNA here is from genome assembly GCF_042430725.1 of Streptomyces cinereospinus. NCBI lineage: Bacteria > Bacillati > Actinomycetota > Actinomycetes > Kitasatosporales > Streptomycetaceae > Streptomyces > Streptomyces cinereospinus. Next base: position 101,059 of record NZ_JBHMCY010000011.1, read on the forward strand.
CAGCGGCTTGAGCACGACCCGGCGGCCCAGCCGCTCGTGCCACTGACGCAGTTGCTCCTCGTCCCGCACCCGGATCTGCTCGGCGCCGCGCAGCCCGCTGGACTTGACGCGCTCGATCATCTCGAACTTGTCCCGCCGCGCCCGGCTCAGCGCCGTGCCGTTGGCCGGCAGGTCGAGTCCGGCGGCGACGAGCGCCTCGCCGAGCGCGTCCGCCAGCTCCACACCGAGTTCGCCGGCCGCCATCACGGCGACCGGTTTGAACTCCGCGATCTTTTCCGCCGTTTCCCGCACGTCTCCGTGGTGCACCAGGTCGACCGAGTAGGGGAAGGGGTCCGGTTTCCCGGCGTAGAGCGTCGGTACCTCCGGCGTGCTCTGCACTCTGATCGGCGTGAAACCGGCGGTGGAGAAGGCGTCCGCCAGCCGCCAGGAAAGGGCATAGGTGTCAACAAGGGCTATATGGCGGGTTGTCACGTCTGTGGATACCCTTCGGTGCGATGTCGAGTGATGATGTGGCGAGATAACCGAATCCAAGGTTTCGATTCCAGTTGCCCCACTCCGAGCTGTCAAGTCGCCCAGTTCAAAAGGTGTTTGACAGATCGTCAAAGGACGGGTGACAAAGATTACAGATGGCCTGGCGAGCATGGACTCGTCTCGTTCGGTCTTGTACGGTTCCGTTGAGGCGAAGAGCCGCGACGGGCTGCATCCGCAATTCAATTGAATGGGTCGGGGGAGGCTCATGACGCCCAGTTCCGAGTTCGATGCGTAAGTTAACCACGGTGGCCCGTCTTGCAGGGCTTCCGAAAAGTTTCTGGATTGTTTTCGCGGGACAGTTCGTCAATCGCATCGGCAATATGGTCGTCCCGTTCCTGGTGCTGTATCTGGGGCAGCAGGGGATGTCGGCGGGGGACGCGGGACTCGTCCTCGGCGCCGTCGGTGCCGGCGGACTCGCGTCCCAGCCGCTGGGCGGCTCGCTCACCGACCGCTTCGGCCCGCGGCTGGTGCTGGTCGGTGGTCTGTCGGCCAGTGCCGCGTCCATCGCCCTGCTCGGCTGCGCCCGTGGCCTTCCGGCCATCCTTGCCGCCGCCGTCCTGGTCGGCGTCGTGGCCGACGTCTACCGGCCCGCGGCCGCCGCGGTGGTGGCCCGGGTGGTGTCCCCGGCGGACCGGCCCCGCGCCTACAGCCTGATCTACTGGGCCGTCAATCTCGGAGTCGCCCTGGGCGGTCTGATCGCGGGCATCCTCACCAGCCACGGCTACTGGACCCTGTTCCTGGTGCAGTCCCTGACCACGGCCGCGTTCGCCGTGGTCACCGCGGCGCTGCTGCCGGCGGACCGCCCGGCCCCCCGGCGGACCCGGTCCGGCGGCGACGCGCCCGGTGCCGGGGCCCTGCGCGACCGGCTGCTCCTGGCGCTGACCGCGCTGAACCTGGTCAACGGCGTGGTGGCCGCGCAGATCACCGTCGGGCTGCCCCTGGCCATCCGGGACGACGGCCTCGGCGCCGGTGCCTACGGGGCGGTCTTCCTGGTCAGCGGCGTCATCATCGGCGTCACCCAGCCCCTGTTGTCCGCCTGGCTGGAACGGTACGACCGGCTGGTCGTGCTGAGCGTCTCCTGGCTCGTGTTCGGCCTGGGCATCGCCGCCACGGCCCTGGCGGACACCTGGCCCGAGTACCTCGTCACGGTGTGCGTCTGGACGCTCGGCGAGATCGGCGCGGCGAGCTTCGTCGGCTCGCTCGTCGCCGACCTGGCCCCGGAACACGCCCAGGGCCGCTACCAGGCCACGTTCGGCTGGTCGTACTCGGCCGCCCAGTTCGTCGGCCCTCCGGCGGGAGCGCACCTGTACGCCTCACTGGGACCCGGCGCCCTGTGGTGGTCCTGCGCGGGCCTCGGCGTCGCCGGCCTGGTCGCCGGCCTCGCCCTGGTCGCTCCGCTCCGCCGCCGGCTGCGGCCCGTTCCCCAGCCCATCACGCTCGAGAAGGTTGGCTGATCACCCATGCACACCTCCACACGAGAACCGGAGTCGACGACTCTCACGAACACCCCGCTGGAGCTGTTCCGGCGCATGACGCTGGCCAGACGGCTGGACGAGCGGATCCCCGCCCTCCAGGAGGCGGGCCTCATCAAGGGGCCCATGCACCTCGGCATCGGGCAGGAGGCGGTCGGCATCGGCGCCACGTCGGTGCTCGACCGGGGCGACCTCGTGACCGCCACCCACCGCCCGCACGCGCTGTACGTGGGGTGCGGGCTGCCGCTCGGCCCCACCCTGGCGGAGATGATGGGGCGGGCCGGCGGACAGGGCAAGGGACGCGGCGGCCACATGCTGGTCGGCGACCGCGACCACGGCCTCCTCGGACCGTCGGGCATCGTGGGCCACTCCCTGCTGCTGGCGGTCGGCCACGGCTTGGCCCACAAGCGTGCCCGCGAGGGGCGGGTCACGCTGTGCGTCACCGGCGACGGCTCGGTCAACTCCGGTGCCTTCAACGAGTCCCTGAACATGCTGGCCCTGTGGCAGCTGCCCGTGGTCGTCCTGGTGGAGAACAACGGGTACGGACTCAGCGTGCGCCTCGACCGCCACGTGTACGAGACGGAGCTGCACCGCCGGGGCGCCGCGTACGGCGTGCCCGCCGTCCGGGTCGACGGCAGTGACGTCGAGGCGGTGCGGGACGCCGTCGCGGGCGCGTTCGTCCGCGCCCGCACGGGGGGTGGGCCGACCCTGGTGGAGGCCGTCACCTTCCGGGACTGCGCCTTCTCCGGCGCCGACCGGGGCGGCTACCGGCAGGAGGACGAGTGGGAGGGCTACGTGGACCCCGTCGAGCTCGCCGCGGCACGGCTGCGCGCGGCCGGCACCTCCCCGGAGGACCTGGCGCGCGTCACCGGCGAGGTGGACGCGGAGCTCGACGAGGCGGTCGCCTTCGCCACCGCCAGCCCGTGGCCGGACCCGGCCGACATGCGCGTCTACGCCGCCCAGTGGGACGGGGAGGACCCCCGATGAACAACGCGACGCACCACGACACGCACCACGACACGACCCACCACGACAACGCAGCCCACCACGACACGAAGCACCCGGACACCACGTACGGCGCCGCCCTCAACGACGCCCTGCGCCAGGAGATGCGCAGGGACGACCGCGTCGTCCTGCTCGGCCAGGACGTCGGCGTGTACGGCGGTGTCTTCGGCGTCTCCTCGGGACTGCTCGACGAGTTCGGCCCGGAACGCGTGCTGGACACCCCCATCTCGGAGAACGGCATCGTCGGCGCCGCGGTCGGCATGGCCATGAGCGGCCTGCGGCCGGTCGTGGAGATGATGTACACGGACTTCATGACGCTCGCCCTGGACAGCATCGCCAACGGCGCGGCCGTCTTCCCCTTCGCGTACGGCGACCAGGTCCGGGTGCCGGTCGTGATCCGGACCCAGGGCGGCGCGGGCGTCAACGCCGGCCCCCAGCACTCCAAGTCGCTGGAGGCCTGGACCGCGCACCTGCCCGGCATCCACACCGTGATGCCCGCCGACCCGGCGGACGCCAAGGGCCTGCTGACCTCGGCGCTGCGCAGTGACGACCCGGTCGTGCTGGTCGAGCACAAACTGCTCTACAGGACCAGCGGCCCCGTGCCCCAGGGCGAGCACACCGTGCCGCTCGGCACGGCGCGGGTCGTCCGGCCGGGCACCGACGTCAGCGTCCTGGCCCTGTCCCGGATGGTCGGTGAGGCCCTGATCGCCGCCGAACGCCTCGCCGAGGAGGGCATCGACGCCGAGGTCGTGGACGTACGGTCGCTGCGCCCGCTGGACGTGGCCACCCTGGCGCGGTCGGCCCGCGCCACCGGCCGGGTCGTCGTGGCGACCGAGTCGTGGGTCCGGTACGGCCCCTCCGCGGAGATCGCCGCCGCCGTGACCGAGGCCGCGTTCGGCGCGCTGCGCGCCCCCGTGGTCCGGCTGGGCTCGCTGGGCGTGCCCTATCCCGCCAGCCCGGCGCTGGAGTCCACCGTGGTGCCGGACGCCGCGAGCATCCAGCAGTCCGTCGAGACCCTGATGAAGGAGTAGGAATGCCGGACAAGTCCTTCGACGGCAAGGTCGTCCTGGTCACCGGGGGCGGCACCGGCATCGGCCGGTCGATCGCCCTCGCCTTCGCGCGCCGGGGCGCGGACGTGGTGGTCTCCGGGCGGCGGACCGAGGAGCTGAAGGCGACCGTCGCCGAGATCGAGGAGGCGGGCGGCAGCGCCGACGCCTGCCCGGCGGACGTCACCCGGGACGAGCAGGTCGCCGCCCTCGTCGACACCGTGCTCGGCAAGTACGGCGCCCTGCACGTCGCCTGCAACAACGCGGGCGTCCCCGGTTCCGGCCGCAAACTGCACGAGTTCGCGACCGACGACTGGCGCCGCATCGTGGACACCAACCTCCAGGGCGTGTGGCTGTCGATGCGCCACCAGGTGCCGGCGATGCTGCGCCAGGGGAGCGGGAGCATCGTCAACGTCTCCTCCATCGCCGGCCTCGTGGGATACCTCGACGCGGCCCCCTACACCGCCGCCAAGCACGGGGTCGTGGGGCTCACCAGGAACGCCGCCATCGACTACGGGCCGAAGGGCATCCGGGTCAACGCGGTCTGCCCCGGCCCGGTGCTCACCCCGATGCTGGAGGAGGCGCGCCGCAACCGCGGCCCGTCCGCGGACGAGTTCTACCTGCGCAACATCCCCCTGGGGCGGCTCGCACGCCCCGAGGAGGTCGCCTCGGCGGTCCTGTGGCTGGCGTCCGACGAGGCCTCCTACGTCACCGGCCAGGCGCTGGCCGTCGACGGCGGGTGGACCGCGCAGTGAGTGCGCGTGCGCGCACCCACCCCCTGGACCTGCACCTCGACCTCGACCTGCGGCACCGGCGCGGCCGCAGCGAACAGCTCGTGCTGGCGCTGCGGCGGGCGATCGAGAGCGGCAGGCTGCTGCCGGGGACCCGCCTGCCCTCCACCCGCAGTGCCGCGGCCGACCTCGGCGTCGCCCGCGGCACCGTCGTCAGCGCCTACCACCACCTCATCGCCGAGGGGTACCTGGAGGCCGCGCAGGGCTCCGGAACCCGGGTGACCCGGCCGTCGGCGTCCGGGCACCAGGAGCCCGGCCCGGTCCCCGGGGCCCGCAGTCCCTGGCAGTACAACCTCAAGCCCGGCATGCCGGACGTGACCCTGTTCCCCCGCGCCGCCTGGGTCAAGTCGACCCAGCGGGTGCTGAACACGGCTCCCGCGGAGGCGCTGGACTACGGGGACCCGCGGGGCCGCCCGGAGCTGCGCCGTGCCCTGGCCGACTACCTCGGGCGCAGCCGGGGCGTCGTCACCCGTCCCGACCGGATCGTCATCTGCCACGGCTTCACCCAGGCGCTCGGCCTGATCGCCACCGTGCTGGCGGAGCAGGGGGTGGGCACGGTCTCCGTCGAGGACCCGAGCTACCCCCACTTCCGCGACATCATCCGGCTGGCCGGGCTCGGCACGCACGCCGTCGCCGTGGACGACGACGGGCTGCGGCCGGAGGGCCTGCGGGGCCGGGCCGCGGTGGTCACCCCGATCCACCAGTACCCGCTGGGCGTCACCATGTCCGCCGAACGCCGCAGGGCCCTGGTCTCCTGGGCGGAGGCGGTCGACGCGGTGATCGTGGAGGACGACTACGACGGCGAGTTCCAGTACGGCAGGAACCGGGTCGGCGCGTTGCAGGCGATGGCGCCGCACCGGGTGATCTACGCCGGCACCACGAGCAAGACGCTGGCCCCCGGGCTCCGGCTGGCCTGGCTCGCCGTACCGGCCGACTGGGTCGAACGGATCACCAGCGCCAAGCGCATCGCCGACCAGCACTCCGCGGCGCTGACCCAGATGATCGTCGCCGACCTGCTGGTGTCGGGCGCCTACGACCGGCACATCCGGCAGTGCCGGGACGGCTACCGCACGCGCCGCGACCAGCTCCGCCAGGCCCTGGCCGACCATGTGCCCGCGGCGCGGCTGGTGGGCGAGAACGCCGGCCTGCACACCCTGATCCGCTGGTCGCCGGAGGGCCCCGGGGAACGCGAGGTGCTCCGGGCCGCCCGCACCGAGTCCCTCGCCCTGGCCGGTCTCGGCGGCTACTGGGGAACTCCGGGCCCGCACCCCTCCGGACTGGTCGTCGGCTACGCCACCCCGCCACGGCACGCCTACGCCGGGGCCCTGGACGCGCTGGTCCGGGTCCTCGCCCGCTGCTTCGCGGGGTGAGCCGCGCGCCGGTACGCGGGGCCGGGGCGGCCGGCGCCGCCCCGGACGCCTCAGGCCAGCGCCCGGTCGACCAGTTCGGCCGCGGCCCCCGTGTAGTGCGCCGGGTCGCACAGCGCGTCCAGCTGCTCCCGGCTGAACACCTCGGTCACCAGCGGCAGTTCCGCGAGCACCTGGGCCAGCGGCACACCCGTGCCCGCGGCCCGCGCCGAGGCCTGGGCCAGCAGGCTCCTGGCCGTCTCCTTCCCCAGCCGGGGCGACAGCCGGGCACTGATCCGCTCGGACACCACCTGGCTGCCCGTCAGCCGCAGGTTGGCCGCCATGCGGTCGGCGTGCACGGTGAGGCCCTCGGCCAGTTCCACGGCCGTGTAGGCGGCGCCCCCGGTCAGCCGCAGCGCCTCGCGCAGCAGCTGCCACTCGGCGTGCCACGCCCCGCCGGAGCGTTCGTCCTCGGCGACCAGGCACTGCGTCAGCCCGGCGGAGACGACCGGCACCTGGAGCGCCGCGCTGCGGATCAGCGTCGCCAGCACCGGGTTCCGCTTGTGCGGCATGGCCGACGACGCCCCCCGGCCCTCCCCGGCCGGTTCCGCCACCTCCCCGATCTCGGTGCGCGCCAGCGTCTGCACGTCGACGGCCAGCTTGCCGAGCGCGCCGGCGGTGAAGGCGAGCGCCGCCGCCAGGTCGGCCAGGGGCGTGCGCAGGCTGTGCCAGGGGAGCGCGGGGCGGGCCAGCCCCGTCTCCGCGGCGAAGGCGTCCAGCAGCCGGCCGGCGTACTCCGGCGGCGGGAGGGCGTCCGGGCCGCTGTCGACCCGGGCGTACTCCAGGTAGCCCGCCAGGGTGCCCGCGGCGCCGCCCAGGGAGACGAACAGCCCGCCGTCGAGCACCCGGGTGAGCCGGGTCCCGGCGTCCAGCAGCAACTGGCGCCAGCCCGCCGCCTTGAGGCCGAAGGTGGTGGGGACCGCCTGCAGGGCCAGGGTCCGGCCGGCCATGACGGTGCCGCGGTGGCGCCGCGCCAGCGACCCGAGCGCCTCGGCCGCGCGGGCCAGGTCGGCGCGGATCAGGCGCAGCGCCCGGGCCGAGACCAGCATGGCGCCGGTGTCGAAGATGTCCTGGCTGGTCGAGCCCCGGTGGACGTACTCGGCCGCCTGCCGGTCCTCGGCCGCGACCAGCCGGGTCAGCGCGCGGACCAGTCCGACCACGGGGTTGGCGGTCTCCCGCGCCTCCACCGCCAGGGCCCGCACGTCGAAGTGCTCGGCGCGGGCCGCGGCGGTGATCACCCGCGCGCCGGCCGCCGGCACCGTGCCGAGGCTCGCCTGGGCCCTGACCAGGGCCGCCTCCGCGTCGAGCATGCCCTGCACCCAGGCGACGTCGCCGACGGCGGCTTCGACGGGCGTGCCGGCGCGCACGGGGGACAGCAGGCCGGTGTCGGCCTGGGCCGCGGGCGCCGGGGTCACGCGCCCACCTCCTGGGGGCGGGCCTCGGCGCGCAGCCCGGCCGGGGACAGCGCGAGCACCGCCCGGGCGATGGCGTCGGCGTCGCCCAGGCTGACCGAGTCGACCCCGGGGCGTGCGGTGGCCGCGGTCACCCAGTGCACCGACTCGGTCGGCACGCCGTGCGCGAAGCGCCGCGGATGGGCCCGGCCCCGCGCGTCGACGATCCGGCTGGGGCGGGGCGTCACCGCGACACCGCCCGTCTCGTGCACCGTCCCGCAGCCGCCGTCGATCCGGAAGGGCGTCATCTCGCCGTCCTCGAGGAGCTGGCGCATCAGCGGATCGGTCGTGCGGCGCACGTCGGGTTCCGGCAGCCGCGCCTCGATCAGCACCGACGCCCGCACGGGCGGCCCGGGTATCTCGCGCGAGGCGCACACGAAGGCCCGCTCGGCGGCGTCCACCCGGATGTCCGCTCCCGGCCCCGTCACCTGGAGGATGCCGGCCCTGATCAGCGCGACCAGCTGCTCGACGCGGAAGGCGGGCGGGCCGATCGACAGGAAGGCGTTGAGCGGCGTGTACCAGCCGTCCAGCTCGTCGCGGTGGGAGTTGCCGTCGAGCCCGCCGTGGTCGACCGCGAGCCTGATCTCGTTGCGCAGGTCGCGCAGGACGTCCAGGGCCGCCTTCACCGGGTTGCTCAGGTTCCCGCCCCGGGCCTGGCGGACGTCCTGCTCCAGGTGGCCGACGAGCCAGGCGTGGAACTCGCCCTGGTTGGCGAAGGAGCGGCCGGCGCTGGGGTGGGCGAGCCGCTCCCAGTCCCAGCGGCTCTCGGCCGGCACGCCGAACGCGTCCAGGACCTCGACCCGGTGCTCCTCCGGTTCGGCGGCCAGGTACAGCTCGGTGAACGCCTCCCGGTCCGCGCCGCGGCCGCAGCCGGCCAGCAGGGTGCTGTAGTAGACGCTCTCGACCTCACGGGCGATGAGCGGCCACAGGTCGATGCCGAAGTAGACGCGGTCGCCGTCGTCGGCCCGCCGGCGCAGTCCCGCGATGTGCTCGGCGGTCAGCAGCCGCGGGAAGTAGCGCCCGTGCGCGCCCTTCTCGTTCTCGCCGCGCGCGTGGTACGGGATGCCGCGCCGGGAGGTGGCGACCATCCGCGGCTCCAGCCCGCTGGGCTCGTAGACCAGCGCGTCGCCGCGCCGCACGAACCGGCCGCCGCGCCCGCTGGTGAGCAGGGCCATGTGGTCGAAGAAGTTCAGTCCCAGGCCGCGCAGCAGGACGGTCTGGCCGGGCCGGACGACATCGAGGTCCAGGTCGGCCGGGTTGGCCGGCGGCAGGTGGACCAGGCCGAGCGCGCGCGCCTGCTCGGTCAGCGCGCGTTCCTTGTCGTCGGCCTCGACCCCGACGTGGCCCTGGGAGAGGACCACCGCGTCCAGGCCGTCGATCAGCCGCCCGTTCTCCAGCAGGACGCTCTGCTCGGGCACGTCGTCGGTGCCGCCGCTCAGCGCCACGGCACGGGAGTAGTGGGTGGTGATGTCCACCTGGTCCGGCGCGGCCAGGCAGACACGGGCGAACATCTCGCGCAGATATCCGCCGAAGAAGGCCCGCGTCGGATAGCTGTCGGGGCCCAGCAGCCGGGCCTCGGCGAGCAGTTGCTCGTCCCGGTCACCGCTGTTCGCGGCGTGCGCCCCGCGCAGTTCCCGCGCCCACTCGTACAGGCTGGGACCCGGCTCCACCGGTCCTTCCATGGAGACGCTTTCGTCCGTGAAGACGGTGATCTGGGAAGCGACGGTATTCATGAGCAGTTGCCGGGACTGATCGGTTCGCCATACGGCACCGGCACCCGTCGGACTGGGGTCCACCAGATAGATGTGTACGCCTTGGCTTTGCGGAGCGCGGCGCGCGTTGGCACACAGTCGTTCCAGTACCGCCAGACCGCGCGGGCCGACTCCGACAATGCAGATCGACAAAGGCCTTCTGGGCACAGATATCTCTCCTGCGGCGGGGGAGGGGCCGATTAGGGCACCCTGCTCTGCGGTCACCGTAGGTCAGGGCCCCACACCTCACTGGTCCACTTCCGCACACGGCGATCGGTCCACTTGAACCGCCCTGGAAGGACGCGGCCTTTTCAGCCAAAGTCTGTTGACGCTTCTGCGCGGTTCCTGATTTCATTGGGCCGGTTTTGTTCGCATGTCAGGAGGGGGCGGCACGTGCGGGACGAACTGGGCACAGGCAGAAGGGCGGACGCCGCGACGCCCACTGCCGGGAGTGCCGTCACACGAGTTCGCGTTATTCCGCTTCCGTGCCACAAGGCCTCGGCGGAATGCGCATAGCCGTCGTCGGCGGCGGTATCGCGGGGGCGATGCTCGCCTTCCGGTTGCGGCAGGAGAGCCCGCGTGCCGAGCTGACCGTGTTCACCACCGCCGCCGCACCGGACGACGCGACGGCCGCCTCGGGCGGAATGGTCCGCGGTTTCGAGACGCATGCCGACTCCTGCCGCCTGGCGGCGGAGAGCCTGACGGAACTGCGCGGCAGCGCCTGGCTCACCCGGGCCGGCGACTACCGCGAGGTCGGGTCCGTGTACGTGCTCCCGCCGGACGAGGACCCGGCGGGGCGGCTGTCCGTGCTGGAGGAGCTGCTGCCCGGCTCCGCCCGGACCGAACCCGCGCACCGGCTGGCCGGCACGGCCGGCCTGCGCGGCCTGCCGGCCGGCGTCACGGCGGTGGTGGAGCGGCTGGCCGGCCATCTGTCCCCGGCCGGGCTGCGCTCGTCCGTGCTGCGCCGGCTCGCCGGGAGCGGGGTGCGGATCGTGCCCGCGACGGTCCGGCGGATCACCCGTCGGGCCGCCGTGCTGCTGCCCGACGGCAGCTCACGGCGGTACGACATGGTGGTGGCCGCGGCCGGGGCCTGGACGCCGTCGCTGCTGCCGCACTCCGGCGGCGGGCTGCGCACCAAGCGCATCCAGTACGGGGTGTACCCCCTCGACGTGCCCGGTCTGGGCGCGTTCGTCGACGCCAACTCGGACCTGTACGGACGCCCCTGCGGGCCGGGCCGGTTCCTGCTGGGCCAGGGCACCGACGACTGGGACGTGGTCCCCGGGCGGGTCGCGTCCGAACCGGCCCTGAGCGACCGGGTGCGCGCCGCCGCGCGCACCCTGTTCGGCAGGCCGGACGACCCGCTGGCACCGGTGCGGCTGGTCGCGTCCTTCGACTGCTACGCCCCTGACGGCGGCCTCAGGCTCCGCCCGGTGCCGGAGACCTCCCAGGTCTTCACCTTCACCGGCGGCAGCGGGGGAGCCGCCAAGACCGTGCTGGCGGCCAGCCGGCTGGCGGCACGGCACCTGCTCGGCACACCCGCCCCGCGCTAGGCCGCGCGGCGCCGCGACTCCTCTGTCCGATCTCCCTGAAGAACGCACCACCCGGTACCGGACCTCGAGTCCCGGATATCCGCGCGATTATCTTAGGAGAGGCCGTTGAAGCAGCAGCACGTGGAGCTCCTCGCCATCGGGGCGGGACCCGCGAACCTGGCACTGGCGGTGGCACTCGAGGAAATGGCCCCGGACGATCTGGTGGAGAACACCCTGGTCGTCGAGAAGAACTACGACATCGCCTGGCAGCGCGGCCTGCTGCTGCCCTGGACGCAAAGCCAGGTCTCGTTCCTCAAGGACCTGGTGACGCTGCGGAACCCGCGCAGCGCCTATTCCTTCGTCAATTACCTGCACGCCACCGGACGGCTGGACGAATTCGTCAATCTCGGCACGTTCACGCCGTACCGCCTGGAAATATCCCGCTATCTCGAATGGGTGGCCTCGTCGCTGCCGCGCGTGCGACTCGATTACGGGCGCCAGGTGGTGGCGGTCGAGCCGTTCAGGGAAGGCGACCGCATCACCGGATGGCTGGTGCGGTTCGCCGACGAGTCGACCGTCCACTGCCGTGACATCTCTTTCGGCATCGGGCGGGACCGGCACGTTCCGGAGCAGTTCGCCCAGCTGCCCGACGAGCGGGTCGTTCACAGCACCGAGTTCACCGCCAAGGTGAGCCGGCTCGATCCGGCCGCCGTTCGCAGGATCGTGGTGGTCGGCGGCGCGCAGAGCGCGGCGGAGATGCTGTGGGCCTCCTACCAGCAGTTCCCGCAGGCCGACTGCACCATGGTGATGCGCTCGATCGGCCTCGACAACTACGACAGCTCCAAGTTCACCAACGAGCTGTTCTACCCGTCCTCCGTGGACACGTTCTTCGCGGCGAGCCCCGAAGCGCGGGCCCAGCAACTGCAGGAGATCCACCGGAGCAACTACGGCGGGCTCGCGCCGGGGCTGCTGGACAGCATCTACCGGGAGATGTACCTGGAACGGCTCCAGGGCGGCCGGCGCCTGTCCATGGTCACCATGACCGACGTGGCCGACGCGCAGAAGGACGGCGACGAGGTGGTGCTGACCCTCGTGGACCGGCGTACCGGCCGCACCGAGGAACTCCGCTGCGACGTGGTCCTGCTCGGAACGGGCTTCAGCAAGCGGATGCCGGCCGTGGTCCGGGACCTGGCCGCCGCGATCGGCCTCGACGAGATCGCCGTCGACCGCAGCTACCGGATGGTGCTGCCGGAGACGGCCACGGCGAGGTGCTACCTGCAAGGTGTCAACGAGGCGACGCACGGCATCGCCGACTCCCTGATCAGCGTCCTGGCCGTCCGGTCCGGCGAGATCGTCACCGACCTGCTGGCCGGCCGGCACCCCGGCCCGCCGCCCGCCGGCCCGGACCCCGGGGCCGCCGGCCTGCTGCTGGAGACCCTCCCGCAGAACTGACCCCGCCCCGACTTTCGACCAGCCCTGCCGACCCACGACGAACCGATTCCCGCGGACCTAAGGCGAGATCTGATTCAGATGACGAGTATTCGCAGCCTCCGACGTGACAACCTCCAGCCGGACAACGGTCTGCGCGCCCAGCGCCTGATGCCCTGGCCCGAGCTCAACGCCCCGTTCGAGGGCTCCTGGTGCGTGGTGCCGCCGAACGCCGAGTCCGGTGCCCACTCCCACCACGAGTACGAGATCTGGGTGGCGATGACCGGCGCCGCGGAGATCGTGACCGACGCCGGGACGACGCCCTTCGTCGCCGGTGACATCGTCTACTTCACGCCCGGCGAGCGGCACCAGGTCGTCAACCGGGGCGACGAGGACTTCCAGATGTACGCCGTGTGGTGGGACGCGGAGATGTCCGAGCGGTTCACCGAGCGCCACGGGGCGACGTGATGACCACCGACGGCCGCCCGGCGATCATCGTGGCCGCCACCCCCACACCCAACGGCGACCTGCACGTCGGCCACCTGGCAGGCCCCTACCTCGCCGCCGACGTGTGCGCGCGCTACCTGCGGGCGAGCGGCAGGGAGGTCATCTACACGACCTGCACGGACGACAGCCAGAGTTACGTGGTGACCACCGCCCGCCGCCGCGGGGTCCCGCCCGAGCAGCTGTGCCGTACCTCCGCGGCGCAGATCCAGCAGTGCCTGGACGCGCTGGGCGTCTCCATGGCGGGGCTGCCGCCCATCGACGAGCGGTACCGGCAGACGGTGCTGTCCTTCGTCGGCGCGCTGCACGACGCCGGCCGCTTCCGGCTGCGCACGGTGCGGCTGCCCTACGCGGTGCGGGCGGGCGCGTTCCTCTACGACGGCCTGCTCAGCGGCGTCTGCCCGGTGTGCCTGGCCGGCAGCAGCGGGGGCGCCTGCGAGGACTGCGGCCACCCCAACAACTTCGACGAGCTGCTGGACGCGCGCTCCACGCTCGATCCCGAGGACCCGGTCGAGTACCGCGAACAGGACATCCTCGTCCTGCCGCTGGAGGAGTACCGCGACCGGCTCACCGACTACTTCGCGGCGCGGACACCGTCCTGGCGGCCGCGGGCCAGACGGCTGATCGCGGAACTCCTCGCCCGGCCGCTGCCCGACGTACCGGTGACCGTCCCCGGTACCTGGGGCATCCCGGCCCCCTTCGCGGAGACGCCGGGCCAGGTCCTCTACCCGTGGATCGAGGCGATGCCGGCGGTCATGCACAGCACGTCGTGGTCGGCGGAGCGGACCGGCGAACCCGAGGGGGCCGCCGACCGGCACTGGCTGGCCGGGGCGGAACCCCTCCTGGTCTACTTCCACGGCTTCGACAACGTCTTCCACTGGGGCCTGGTCGACCTGGTGATGCTCATGGCCCACGGCGACCGCTACGCCCTGCCGTCGTACAACGTCTCCAACGAGTTCTACGACCTGGACGGCGAGAAGTTCTCCACCGGCCGCAACCACCTGGTGCGCGGCATCGACCTGCTGAGCAAGGTGCCGCGCGACCTCGTGCGGTTCTACCTCGCCCTGTCCGGCCCCGAGTGCCAGCGCACCAACTACACCGAGGCCGACATGCACGAGGTGGTCACCCGGCGGCTGTGCGAGCCCTGGAACCGGCTCGCCGCGGCGACGGACCGCCTGTCCGCCCGGGCCGGCTCCGCCGCACTGCCGACCGGCCCGGCCGGCCGGCGACGGGCCGCCTCGGTCGCCGAGCGGCTGCGGCAGTGCTACGAACCGGCGAACTTCAGCGCCGGCCTGGCGGCCCAGACCGTCAGCTCCCAGCTCGTCCGGCTGTGCGCACAGGCCGAGTCGGCCGACCCCGGGTCGCTGGGCGACCTGTACCTCGAAGTGCGCACGCTGCTCGCCCACGCGGCACCGATCCTGGTGGACGCGGCCGCGGAACTGACCGCCACCGGACAGGACCTCTCCCTGACCGGCGCGGCGGACCAGGAGATCACCCCCTTCCGGATGCCCCGGCTTCCGACGACCACGGACTCGGCGCACTGGCAGGCCGACCGGCGGCCGGCCGCGTCCCCCGCGCACGACGAGGCAGGGAACGACAGGTGAAACTGCTCGCTATCGAAAGCCGCCAGTACCTGGAGTACTACAAGTCCCGTTACGAGCAGATCGAGGCGCTGGGTGCCGAGCTGTTCGTGCTGAACGGCGAGGGCGCCGAGGACTTCTGGCCGGCCGGCCGCTACCGCGTGGTCGGGTCCAAGCACATCGCCGACATCGTCGCCGAGGCCGAGAAGTGGCACGCCGGTGAGCGGTTCGACGGCGTGCTGACCTTCTCCGAGGCGGCCGTCACCACGGTGGCCGCGGTGGCGGAGGCGCTCGGCCTGCCCGGCATCGGCCTGGAGGCGGCCGTCGCCAGCCGCAACAAGTACGTGATGCGCCGGGCCCACGAGCGGGCCGGGGCACCGCACCCCGCGTACCGGCTGGTCACCCGGCTCGACGAGGCGCACGCCGCCGCGGCCGAGTTCGGCTACCCCGTCGTCGTCAAGCCGACTCTCGGCGCGGCCAGCAACTTCGTCTTCCGGGTGGACGATCCGGAGCAGATGACGGAGCGGTTCGAGCAGGCGATCACCGGCATCGGCTCCATGGTGTGGGCCGAGTCCGAGGCCGACGGCCTCGACCTGGGTCCGCGGGCGCTGCTCGTCGAGTCCTTCCTCGACGGTCCGGAGTACCTCATGGAGGTGCTGGTCTGGGACGACGAGGTCTATCTGGGCTCGGTGGTGGACCGCATCACCGCCGAGGGCAGCACGTTCGACGACGACGTGCACCACGCGCCCACGTCGCTGGGCCCCGAGGACCTCGCCGCCGTGCACGAGGCCGTGGCCGCCGGGGTACGGGCACAGGGCCTGCGGCGCAGTGTGCTGCACGCCGAGGTCCGCTTCCACCGGGGCAGGCCCTACCTGCTGGAGATCGCCGCGCGGGTGGGCGGCGGCGGGCTGGACGAGATCGCCCGGCTCACCGCCGGGTACGACCCGATCACCGCCGTGATGGACGTCGCCCGCGGGGTCCGGCCCGCGGCGGGCCACTACGCCCCGACCGGCGTGCACGTGACCGCCATGTGCCTCATCTGCGACGCCGGGGTCGTCGGGCAGGTCCATGTGCCCGACGAGGTCGCCGAGTCGGAGAGGGTCTTCCTGCTGAAGATCACGGCGAGCCCGGGGGACGTGATCCGGCGTCCGCCGGAGGGCAACTCCATCCTCGGGTTCCTCGGCACCACCGGGGACTCCCTGCGGGACGCGTTCGACACCATGACCGAGCTGGCGAGCAGGGTCACCGTCACCTACGCCGACGACGACCGGAGGCCCGCGTGATCGACTACGACGGCCGGCGCTTCAGTCCGGTGGCCGACGGCGGGCCGGAGGAGGAGCGGGTCGCGACGTACCACCAGGACGGCGACCTGCTGTGGGGCGAGTTCTCCGGCGGGCGGGCCCGGCGCGGCTCGCTGACCGGCATCTGCGGCCCGGACGGCTCCCTTCGGTTCGCCTACTGCATGGTGCTGGAGGACGGCGAGATCGTCTCCGGCCGCTGCGTCAGCACCCCGCAGGTCCTCCAGGACGGCCGGATCAGGCTGCGGGAGGTGTGGGAGCGCTACGGTCCGCACGCGGACAGCGGCGTGTCCTACCTCCAGGAACTCCCGGCCCCCCGGCCCGCGGCCGGCCGCGCCCCCTGAACGACGGCGTCCGCCAGGCCGCCCACCGGTCCGCCCGCGCCGCCGGGCGGACCGGACCCCTGCCCCAACCAGCCCCCACCAGCGCCACGCGGTACCGCACAGCGCCGGCCAGCGAGTGAAGAAGGAGATGGGCGCGATGCCCCAGACGGTTCAGGCAGTGGTCGCCCCCGGCAAGGGACGACCGGCGGAGGTACGGGACATCGTCGTGCCCGACCCGGGCCCGGGCGAGGTGACCGTCCGGGTCCAGGCGTGCGGCATCTGCCGTACCGACCTGCACTACCGCGACGGGGTCATCAACGACGACTACCCGTTCCTGCTCGGGCACGAGGCCTCCGGAGTGGTCGAGCAGGTCGGGCCGGGCGTGCACGACGTCGCCCCGGGCGACTTCGTGATCCTGAACTGGCGGGCGGTCTGCGGCCGGTGCCGGCCCTGCCGGCGCGGTGTGCCGACCGCGTGCGTCAACGAACTGGGCGCGACCCAGAAGATGACGCTGACCACCGGCGAGCCGCTGACCCCCGCCCTGGGCATCGGCGCGCTGGCCGAGCTGACCCTGGTGCACAGCGGGCAGTGCACCCCGGTCGACCCGGCCGTCGACCCCGCGGTGGCGGGGCTGGTCGGCTGCGGCGCGATGTCCGGTCTCGGCGCGGCGCTGAACACCGGCAACGTCCGTCCGGGCGACTCGGTCGCGGTGATCGGCGTGGGCGGCGTCGGCGCCGCCGCGGTGGCCGGTGCCCGGCTGGCCGGGGCGACGCGGATCATCGCCGCGGACATCGACCCCCGCAAGCTCTCCTGGGCCGCGGAACTCGGCGCCACCGACGTGATCGACGTGACCTCGGCCACGGACGTCGTCGGCGCGATCAAGGAACTCACCGGCGGGCTGGGCGCCGACGTGGTCATCGACGCGGCCGGCTACCCGGAGACCTGGCAACAGGCGTTCTACGCACGCAGCATCGGCGGTACCTTCGTCCTGGTCGCCCGGCCCGACGCGGGCATGCGGCTGGAGATGCCCCTGCTGGACGCCTTCCTGCACGGGGGGACGTACAAGACGTGCTGGTACGGCGACTGCCTGCCGTCCCGGGACTTCCCCGCGCTGGTCGACCTGCATCTGCAGGGCAGGCTCCCGCTGGAGCAGTTCGTCACCGAGCGCATCGGCCTCACGGACGTGGAGAAGGCGTTCGACAGCCTGCGGCGAGGCGAGGTGCTGCGCAGCGTCGCGGTCCTGGGCTGACGCCCTCGGCCCGGGCACCTGTGCTCAGTCCGCGCCATCTCCCCTACCGAAGGTGCCTCCGTTGCCCACCACCCCCAGACCCACCCGCCACGCCGGAAAGACCGTCCTGGCGGTGCTCACCGCCTCGGCGTTCCTGCTCACCCTCGCGGGCTCCGCCCTGAAGAACACCCTCCAGGTGTACTTCCTGCCCATCACCGGCGACTTCGGCGGCTCCCGGTCCGACCTGGCGTGGGCCGTCACCCTGTTCTCGGTCGCCACCGCGGTCTTCTCCCCGCTCGTGGGCAGTGTCGCGGACCGCATCGGCGGCGCCCGGACCCTCGCCGTCGGATCCCTGCTGGCGGGCGTGGCGCTGCTGGGGTGCGCGCTGTCCGGGCCGCTGTGGCTGTTCATCGTGATCTACAGCCTCGTCGCGGCGCTCGCGCTGACCATGCTGTCGTACGTGCCGCTCGGCGTCTTCGTCGACGAGCTCTTCCAGGACGGGCGCAAGGGGCTGGTCTACGCGCTGATCACCAACGGCGGCGCCGTGGGCTTCATCCTGCTGGTCCCGCTGTGGACCTGGCTCGGGCAGTGGCTGACCTGGCGGACGGTGCTGGGCGGGGTCGGCGTGGTGTTCCTCGTCGTGCTGACGCCGCTGGCCCTGGTGGTGACCCGGCAGTCCGGCCGGGTGACCGCCTCCGCGGGACAGGGCGCGGGCACCGCCGAGACGGTGGCCGCGCCGTCGTTCGGCAGCCAGCTGCGCATGTGCCTGCGCTCCGGTGAACTGCGCCTGCTCGGGCTGGCGTTCGTCGGCTGCGGCTTCACCATGGCCTTCATCGATGTGCACTTCGTACCGTTCATGTCGGACCATCACATGGGGGACGCCGTCAGCTCGTCGGCGATCGCGCTGCTGGGGGCCTTCGAGATCGCCGGCAGCCTGCTGGCCGGCTGGCTGTGCGACCGCGGGCACGTGAAGGCGGTCCTCGTCGGCGCGTACGTGACCCGCGCCGTCGCCATGGTGCTGCTCGTGCTGACCCCCTCGCCGGCCATGGCGCTGCTCTTCGGCACGGTCTTCGGCCTCAGCTACCTCGCGTCGGTGATCGCGACCTCGATGTGGATCGCCCGGGTGCTCCCGGTCTCCGTCCGCGGCACGGCGATGGGCCTGGTCTGGATGGTGCACGCGCTGGGCGTGGCCCTGTCCAGTCAGTTCGGGGCCGTCATGCAGGACCGCACGCACAGCTACGTCCCGATCATCCTCAGCTGCGCGGTGCTGACCGCCGTCTCCGCGCTGACCGTGCTGCCCGCGGGCTCGGCCCGCCCGGCCGCGCCGGTGCGCAAGGAGGACGACGACCCCTCCCGGCCGGACCTGGCGGACACCCCGGCACCCTGACGCGTCTGGTTATGCTCACCTCAGGCCGGAGGCCGGCTCCCCGGTGTGAGGACGTGACATGCTGACCGAGGTCACCGCGACCCGCTACATCGCCCCCCTGCGCTCCGGCGGCTCCGTCCCCGGCGTCGTCGAGGCCGACGACCTGGGGACGTACGTCGTGAAGTTCACCGGCTCCGCGCAGGGCCGCAAGGCGCTGGTCGCCGAGGTGATCGTCGGTGAGCTGGCGCGCGCGCTGGGGCTGCGCTTCCCGGAGCTGGTGCTGGTCCGCTTCGACCCGGCCGTCGCCGGCCACGAGGAGCACCAGGAGGTGCGCGAGCTGCACGCGTCCAGCGCCGGGATCAATCTCGGCATGGACTATCTGCCGGGCGCCCGGGACTTCACGCCGGAGGTCGCGAGGACCTTCCGGGTGGAGCCGCTGGAGGCCGGGCGGATCGTCTGGCTCGACGCGCTGACCGTGAACGTCGACCGCACGGTGCACAGCTCCAACCTGATGATCTGGCCGACGCTCGGCGTCGCCCCGCCCCGCCTGTGGCTGATCGACCACGGAGCGGCGCTGGTCTTCCACCACCGCTGGGACCTGTCGGCGCCCGGCAAGAGGTACGACTTCCGGCACCACGCCCTCGGCCACTGCGCGCCCGACGTGCGGGCCGCCGACGCCGAGCTGGCGCCCCGGGTGACCGAGGAGCTGCTGCGTGAGATCGTGGGGCGGGTGCCGGACGCCTGGCTGCTCGGCGAGCGGGGCTTCGCCGCGGCCGAGGAGGTCCGTGAGGCGTACGTGGGCCATCTGCACGCGCGCGTGCGAGCGTCCGGCGCGTGGCTGCCCACCGACTTCCCGACCCGTGAGGAGATCGCCGCCGAGGAGGCCCTGCGCGCGGCGCGGACCCGGCAAGGCAGGCCGAAGTGGCTCAAGCAGGTCCCCGACCTGCACGGCGAACCGGCCGCGGAACAGGATTGGTCGGTGCACCTGCAATGACGTCCACGACCCAGCGGGTCCAGATCGAGTACTGCACCCAGTGCGGATGGCTGCCGCGGGCGGCCTGGCTGGCGCAGGAGCTGCTGACCACCTTCGGGGCGGAACTGACCGAGCTGGCCCTGAAACCGGGCACCGGCGGGGTCTTCGTCGTGCGGGTGAACGACGAGGTGGTGTGGGACCGGCGGGAACAGGGCTTCCCGGAGCCCACGGGGGTCAAGCGGCTCGTGCGCGACCGAGTGGCCCCGGGGAAGTCCCTGGGCCACTCGGACAAGTGAGGCCGCCCGCCGCGGCTCAGCACTTCCTTCAGCGGTGGCACCGGGTGCCAGAAGACGCCGGCGGGGAATACCGCACCTGCTGCGCGGTCGGGTGCCTCTGGTAAATGGATATTAGTTTCCTCATTATGGATTCAATGGTTTGTTGATGTCGGGATTCTCCACGCCGAGGCGAGGCGGCGCTGGGTGCCGCCCCGCTCACTCGAGGTGGCTCAGGTCGGCCGCCGTGTCGATGTCGTACGGCCGTGCCACGTCACCGCACTCGACGAGGCGGACCGCGGCCGCGTGCTCCGTCAGGTACGCGCGTGCCCCCCGGTCGCCGCTCGCGGTCGCCGCGACCCCCGCCCAGTGCGCGGCGCCGAGCAGCACGGGGTGGCCGCGGACGCCGTCGTAGGCGGCCGAGGCCAGCGAGGACTCGTCGGAGCAGGCGGCCAGCACGCGCGCGACCGCCTCCGGCCCGATGCCGGGCTGGTCGACGAGCGACACCAGCGCGGCGCGCGCGCCCGTCCCGGTGAGCGAGCGCAGCCCGGCCCGCAGCGAGGAGCCCATGCCCCGCTCCCACGCCGGGTTCTCCACCAGCACGCAGCCGGACAGCTCCGCCCGCTGCCGTACGGCGTCGGCGCGCGCCCCCAGGACCACGTGCACGCGCGCGCAGCCGGCCGCCCGCAGCACCCCGACGGCGTGCTCGACCAGGGGGCGGCCCCGGTGTTCGAGCAGCGCCTTGGGCCGGCCGCCGAGCCGGCGTCCGCCGCCCGCGGCGAGCAGCAGGGCGGCGACCGGGGGTGCGTTCTGATCCGTCATGGGTCCTGCATACCCGACCGCGCGCGGGCCGGACGGTGTCGTGGGGCTGAATTTCGGTCCGCGCGGTGGCGCGACGGCACCCGGTGGCGTTAACTGGCCCGCGTCCCCCGGCGCACGAACGGCGCCAGGGGGCGCACGGGGGATCGGGGCGGGACTGCGTACACCGTTGTGCCAGGGGGGAGAGCTGTGTTGCGGAGCTTGGGGCAGAGGCCGGTGACCGGCAGCGACGAGGACCCGAGAGTGGCGGAGCTGCGGACCGCCGTGTCCCGGCTGCGCCGCGAACTGGCCGCGCATCCGGGGGAGTTCACCGACCGGGTCGTCGCCGAGGAGGAGCTCGCGGCGCTCGCCGCGATGACCGCCGACGGCCCGCCCGAGGTCCCGCGGCTGCGCCGGTCGCTGCTGCTGATCGCCGGGGCGATCGGATCGGTGAGCGCGCTGTCGCGAGGGCTGTCGCAGGTCCGGGACGCGGTGGAGCTGTTCGGCGAACCGCCCCGGCGAGACGCCCCCTGAGGGAGGTCTCCCCCGGGTCCGGTACGGCTCAGCGCCAGGGGCGGAACGGGAACGGCCCGTCGCCCTCGAAGCGCACCCTCCTGATCGTCACGCGGATCGGCGAGCGGCCGTGCGAGGTGCGGACGACGGCCTCCCGGCCGGCGTGCCGACCGGACCAGTGCGCCGGCCCCGTCACGCGGGGTTCTGGCTGACCAGGGCCTCGGACAGCTCCGCGGCGATCTGCTGGAGCACCGGCACGATCCGCTCCGTGGCCGCCTCCGTGACGCGGCCGGCCGGGCCCGAGATGGAAATGGCGGCGGAGGTGGGGGAGTCGGGCACCGGCACCGCCAGGCAGCGGACGCCAATCTCCTGTTCGTTGTCGTCGACCGCGTACCCGAGGCGGCGCACGTCGGCCAGCGCCGCGAGGAAGCCCTCCGGCGTGGTGATCGTCTTCTCCGTCGCGGCGGGCATGCCGGTGCGGGCGAGCAGGGCGCGCACCTCGTCGTCCGGGGTGCCGGCCAGGAGCGCCTTGCCCACGCCGGTGGAGTGCGGCAGGACCCGCCGGCCCACCTCGGTGAACATGCGCATCGAGTGCTTGGACGGCACCTGGGCGACGTAGACGATCTCGTCCCCGTCGAGCAGTGCCATGTTGGCCGTCTCCCCGGTCTCCTCGACCAGCCGGGCGAGGTGGGGGCGGGCCCAGGTGCCGAGCAGCCGGGAGGCGGACTCGCCGAGCCGGATCAGCCGGGGGCCGAGCGCGTAGCGGCGGTTGGGCTGCTGGCGGACGTACCCGCACGCCACCAGGGTGCGCATCAGCCGGTGGATGGTCGGCAGGGGCAGGCCGCTGCTCGCGGAGAGCTCGCTCAGGCCGACCTCGCCGCCCGCGTCCGCCATCCGCTCCAGCAGGTCGAAGGCGCGCTCGAGGGACTGGACGCCGCCGCCGTTGGCGGACTTGGCGGCGTCGGTGGTGCTGGCGCTGGACGTCGGCACGGCGCGTTCCTTTCGAGGCTGGCTGGCGGGCAGAAGCCTACCCGGCAGCAGGTCGGCTCCCCGCTTGTACGCGGCGTCGTTCTGTCTGTTGGAATCTTAATTCCGCTTTGTGGAAACGTCCAGATCTCAGGGTCGCGGGCGCACTGTGGAGCAGGCCTCGGGGTCGCGGGCGCACCGGGGACCAGGCCTCGGGGTCGCGGGCGCACTGGGGAGAGGTGCGCCCTTGACGGTGCGCGGACGGGAGGCGAGACTCCTTCAACAGAACGTTGAAAGTGACGGCAGCGCGTCGCGCACGCCGACGCGGCAGCGCACCGACCGGGAGAGGGGTCCGGGTGTCCGACGCTGAACTGGTGCTGCGCTCGACGCGCGTCATCACGCCCGAGGGGACGCGCCCCGCGTCCGTCGCGGTCGCCGGCGGCACGATCACCGCCGTCCTGCCGTACGACGCCCCCGCCGGGGGCGTCCCGCTGACGGACCTCGGCGACGACGTCCTGCTGCCCGGCCTGGTCGACACCCACGTGCACGTCAACGACCCCGGCCGCACCGAGTGGGAGGGCTTCTGGACCGCCACCCGCGCCGCGGCGGCCGGCGGCATCACCACCCTCGTCGACATGCCGCTCAACTCCCTGCCCCCGACCACGACCGTCGACCACCTGCGCACCAAGCAGGAGGTGGCCCGCCGCGCGGCGCACGTCGACGTCGGCTTCTGGGGCGGCGCGCTGCCCGGCAACGTCAAGGACCTGCGCCCGCTGCACGAGGCCGGCGTCTTCGGCTTCAAGGCGTTCCTGTCGCCGTCCGGCGTCGACGAGTTCCCGCACCTCGACCAGGAGCAGCTCGCCCGCTCCCTGGCCGAGACCGCCGGGTTCGGCGGCCTGCTGATCGTGCACGCCGAGGACCCGCACCACCTCGCCGCCGCCCCGCAGCAGGGCGGCCCCCGGTACGCCCACTTCCTCGCCAGCCGTCCGCGCGACGCCGAGGACACCGCGATCGCCCACCTGATCGCCCAGGCGAAACGCCTGCACGCGCGCGTGCACGTGCTGCACCTGTCCTCCGGCGACGCGCTGCCCCTGATCTCCGCCGCCCGCGCCGAGGGCGTGCCCGTCACCGTCGAGACGTGCCCGCACTACCTGACGCTGACCGCCGAGGAGGTCCCGGACGGCGCCAGCGAGTTCAAGTGCTGCCCGCCCATCCGCGAGGCCGCCAACCAGGACCTGCTGTGGCGGGCGCTGGCCGACGGCACGATCGACTGCGTGGTCACCGACCACTCCCCGTCCACCGCCGACCTCAAGACGGACGACTTCGCCACCGCCTGGGGCGGCATCTCCGGACTCCAGCTGAGCCTGCCGGCGGTGTGGACCGAGGCCCGCGAGCGCGGCCACACCCTGGAGGACGTGGTCCGCTGGATGTCCACGCGGACGGCGGAACTCGTGGGGCTGCGCCGGAAGGGCGCCATCGAGGCCGGCCGGGACGCCGACTTCGCCGTGCTCGCGCCCGACGAGACCTTCACCGTGGACCCGGCCGCCCTCCAGCACCGCAACCGCGTCACCGCCTACGCCGGGCGCACCCTCAGCGGCGTCGTGAAGTCCACCTGGCTGCGCGGCGAACGCATCGTGGCGGACGGCGAGTTCACCGCACCGAAGGGGCGGCTGCTCACCCGCACCTCCTGAACCCCGACGGCAGAGAGGCAGACCTGATCACCGTGACGGCGACATCGAGATTCACCGGCGACGCGAGCCCCTACGGAGGCGGCGACCCGTACGCGGACTACCGCACCGCCCACTTCCCCTTCACCCAGTACGCCAACCTCGCCGACCGCCGGCTCGGTGCCGGAGTCGTCGCCGCCAACGACGAGTTCTTCGCCCCGCGCGAGAACCTGCTGGTGCCCGAGCGCGCCGAGTTCGCCCCCGAGCACTTCGGGCACAAGGGCAAGATCATGGACGGCTGGGAGACCCGGCGCCGCCGCGGCGCCTCCGCCGCGCACCCCTGGCCGGCCGCCGAGGACCACGACTGGGCGCTCGTCCGCCTCGGCGCGCCCGGCGTGATCCGCGGCATCGTGGTCGACACCGCCCACTTCCGCGGCAACTACCCGCAGTCCGTGTCCGTCGAGGGGGCGTGCCTCCCCGGCTCCCCGTCCCCCGGGGAGCTGCTCGCCGCCGACGTGACGTGGACGCCCCTGGTCCCGCGCACGCCGGTCGGCGGCCACGCGGCGAACGGCTTCGCCGTCCCGGCCGAGCGGCGCTTCACGCACCTGCGCGTCAACCAGCACCCCGACGGCGGCATCGCGCGCCTGCGCGTGTACGGCGAGGTGGTGCCCGACCCCGAGTGGCTGGCGGCGCTGGGCACCTTCGACGTGGTCGCCCTGGAGAACGGCGGCCGGGTCGAGGACGCCTCCGACCGCTTCTACTCGCCGGCCACCCACACCATCCAGCCGGGCCGCTCGCACAGGATGGACGACGGCTGGGAGACCCGCCGCCGCCGGGACCGGGGCAACGACTGGATCCGCTACCGGCTGGTGGAGCGGTCCGAGATCCGCGCGATCGAGATCGACACCGCGTACCTGAAGGGCAACAGCGCGGGCTGGGCGTCGGTGTCCGTACGGGACGGCGGGGGCGGCGAGTGGACCGAGGTGCTGCCCCGCACCCGCCTGCAGCCCGACACCGACCACCGGTTCGTGCTCCCGGCCCCGGCCACCGGCACGCACGCGCGCGTGGACATCTTCCCGGACGGCGGGATCTCCCGCCTGCGCCTGTTCGGCTCCCTCACCGGCGAGGGCGCGGCGCGTCTGACGGCGCGCCACCGGGAACTGGGCGGCTGACGCCCGTCCGGCTCGCGGAGCGCACCCGTCCGGAGGCGCCGGTGCGCCCCGCGCGGCTCACGTCCCGTGCCCGCCGTCGACCGAGCACCGAGACGTCGTGCCACCATTCCAGCGACGGCCCCACCCGGCCGCCGGCGGCGAACGGACACCGAGGTCGCGCACCCGGAACCCGGGGCGACACCACGCGCGTTCTTCCCGATGTGACCCTTCGGCACGAGATCGTCGGCAACGCCACGCAGCTGGTGGTCGTCACCCTGCGCCCGGGGCAGACCGTGTACTGCGAGGCGGGGACGTTCCGCTTCAAGACCACGAACGTGACCATGGAGACCCGGCTGTCCGCCCCGTCCGGCGGCGGCGCGGCACCGGGCCGCCCCAAGGGCGCCGCGGCGGCGGGGATCGGCGGCCTGCCGCGCCCGGCCCTCGGCACGGCCGTGCAGACCGGCCGGCGGGCCCCGGCGGACGAGTCACCGGCGTTCCAGTACCTCACCGCGCAGGACGGCGAGGGCACCGCCGGCTTCGCCGGGGTGCTGCCCGGCGAGCTGCGAGCCCTGGAACTCGACGGCACCCGCGCGTGGTGCGCCCAGCGGAACGCCGTCGTGGCCGCCGAGTCCACCGTCGGGTTCGCCCTCCTCGACCTCCGCGGCGGGCGGACCGGCACAGCGGGCGGCGAGGGCGTCGCCCTGGGGCGGCTCACCGGCCGCGGCACGGTGATCATCGCGGGCGCCGGCACCTTCGTCGACCTCAACCCGGCCGGCCTCGGCGGCCGCGTCGAGGTCGGCGCCGGCTCCCTGGTGGCCTTCGAGGAGAGTGTCGGGTACGGCGTCCGGCGCGCCGGCGGCCCGGACCGCCCCAGCCTGATGCACGCGGTGTCCGGCGGCGAGGGCGTGGCCCTGGCCACGCTGGAGGGCGACGGCAGCGTCCTGCTGCAGTCCACGACCGTCCAGGGCCTGGCGACCGCCCTGAACAGGACCCAGGGCGGTGACCGGCAGGGCCCGGCGAGCGGCTTCTCCCCGACGCCCGCCGGGTGAGTGCGGACCGGGCCCCGCACGTCCCGTCGAAGAACCCCCGGAAAACACCTGGTCCCGCGCGGAACCCACCGGTACGGTGATCGTCCCCGTGCGAGCCGGCGCCGTCTTCGCACCTCACCGCCGAAGACCGGAGCCGCCGCCCCATGACGTCGTCGACCGTCGCACCGGCCGTCCTCGCCCCCCGCCGCGCCTGGCTCGCCGACCTGCCCGTACTGATGGTGGCGGTGGTCTGGGGCGCGAGCTACCTCGCCGCCAAGGACATCACCACCGCCCGGACGGTGATCGCGGTCCTGGTGCTGCGGTTCGCGCTGGTGCTGCCGGTCCTGGTGGTCGTGGGGCGGCGCTCGCTGCGGGCGCTCACCGCGGCCCAGTGGCGCGGGGCGGGCCTCCTCGGCCTGATCCTCGGCGGGATCTTCCTGCTGGAGACGTACGGTGTCGTGCACACCTCGGCCACCAACGCGGGCCTCATCATCAGCCTCACCATGATCCTCACGCCGCTCGCCGAGGCGGCCGTGACCCGCACCCGGCCGTCCGCGGCCTTCCTCGGCGCGGCGGCCGTCTCGGTGCTGGGCGTCGTCCTGCTCACCCAGGGCGGCGGTTTCACCCGCCCGTCCTCCGGTGACCTGCTCATGCTCCTCGCGGCCCTCGCCCGCACCCTGCACGTCATGGCGATGTCCCGCGTCAAGGCGGTCCAGGACGCCCCCGCGCTGCCGCTGACCACCGTCCAACTCGGCACCTGCCTGGTGGTGTTCGCGCTGCTGTCCGGCGGTACCGGGGCGAGCCCGTGGGACACCGCGGCGGGCTTCGGGGCGCGGGAGTGGGCCGGGCTGCTGTTCCTGTCCGTGCTGTGCACGCTGTTCGCGTTCTTCGTGCAGATGTGGGCCGTGCGGCGCACCTCCCCGTCCCGGGTGAGCCTGCTGCTGGGCACCGAGCCCCTGTGGGCCGCCGCGGCCGGCATCGCGCTCGGCGGCGAACGGCTCGGCGCGCTCGGGCTGCTGGGCGGCGCGCTGGTCCTGCTGGGCACCTCGTGGGGCCGCCGGGCGGCGGACGCGCCTCGGTAGTTCACTTCGTTAACTCACCGAGAACTGCCGTGACATGACGGCGAACTCTGCCGACTTGTCATTGACATGCCACTGTCTACGCGCGTCATCATACGTCCATGAGATTCCCCCCACGCGCCACCCGCATCGGCGCCGCAGCCGCTCTCCTGTCCGCTCTGCTCGTCGGCGGCACGGTCTCCGCCGCCCCGGCGGGCGCCGCCGCCACGGCGGTCGGCAGCATCTGCTACGGCGACCTGCCGTCGCAGGCGTACACCACCCTGGGCCTGATCGAGCAGGGCGGGCCGTTCCCGTACTCGCAGGACGGCCAGACCTTCTACAACCGCGAGGGCATCCTGCCCAGCCAGTCGAGCGGCTACTACCACGAGTACACGGTCAGGACCCCCGGTGTCTCCACACGCGGCGCCCGCCGGATCGTCACCGGTGAGGACTACCAGGAGGACTACTACACGGCGGACCACTACGCGTCGTTCGACCTGATCGACTACGGCTGCTGAGCGAGCCCCCACCGGGCTCGGCCGGGCTCACGGCCCGGAACGCCGGCATCCGACGCACGGATACGACCCTCGCCCCGCGGACTCCCGTTTTCGTCCGCCGCGGGGCGGGGACCCGGGCTGTGAGTGATCACGTATCCTCCCATGTCGGCGCCGGACCACGGCGATTGACGCGGGTCCGGTGCCGGGCCGGCGTCGGCGCGGCCGGCGGTACCGGACGTCTCGGGAGGGAACAGCACAGTGAGTTTCGGGGGCCCCAATCCGTACCAGCCGCACTGGCCACCGAACGGCGGGCCCCCGCCACCGCCCCACAACCCGGGACCGTACGTCCCGCCGCCTGCGAACTCCGGGCCGTATGTCTCGCCGTCCCCGCACCCGGGCCCGTATGTCCCGCCGCCGCCTGCGAACTCCGGGCCGTATGTCTCGCCGTCCCCGCACCCGGGCCCGTATGTCCCGCCGCCGCCTGCGAACTCCGGGCCG
>NZ_JBHMCY010000011.1:129286-132375 GCF_042430725.1 Streptomyces cinereospinus
CGTATGTCTCGCCGTCCCCGCACCCGGGCCCGTATGTCCCGCCGCCTGCGAACTCCGGGCCGTACGTCCCGCCGTCCCCGCACCCCGGCCCGTATGTCCCGCCGCCTCCGCACTCCGGCCCGTACGCTCCGCCGTCCCCGCACCCCGGCCCGTACCCGCCGCCGAGCAACCCGTACGGGCCGTACCCGCCGGGATTCCCGCCGCACCAGCCAGGGTTCCCACCGCAGCCGTATCCTCCGGTGCGGCCCTTCCCGCAGCGGGGCGACGCCTCCCTCTGGGCGCGGATCAGCGGACTGCGCGGGGCCGAATGGCCGCCCCTGCGCGAGCTGCTGCGGGCCGGGCGGTCGCGCGTCCACGGCTGTGTGTGGGCCCTGGTGCTCTTCCCGTGCACCTGGTTCGTGATCCCGCCGCTGCTGCTGTGCTACGCGTCCGCCCGCTCGGCCCGCCTGCGGGCCCACCGGCTCTTCCCGGTGCACGCGCACCGGCGCTTCGACGATCCCCCGGTGTGGCGGGTGCAGAAGGCACGCGCGTGGACGGCGGGCGCGATGTCGGTGCTGCTGCTCCTCGTCTACGGCAGGCCGGAGGACATCAGCGAGGCACAGCAGCAGTACATGCTGCGGCTGGCCGCCACCCCGCCGCTGCTGCTGGTCAGCGCGCCCGCGGTGATCGCGCTGCTGTTCCGGGTGGCGTCGTCGGCGGCCCGCGCCGAGATGCGGTCGCGGGTGCGCGCGGCCGGGCGGTCGGCCCTGTGGTACGTCGGCGCCGTGACGGCGGTGCCGCTGTGCCTGGCGGGCATCACCCTGGTCGCCGGACAGGAGCCGGCGGCCACGCAGGACCCCTGGTACGTCACGGTGGTGACACTGGCGCTGGCGGTGCCGATGGTCTGGCTGCTGTTCTTCCTGGGCTTCGCCACCGGTCCGGCGATCCGCAGCGGGTTCAACGCCGCCGACGTGCACCCCGCGCTGCCCGCCCTGCTCACCGGCGTCCTGGTGTGGGAGTTCGCGGCCCTCAGCTGGGCCGCGGGCGGCCTGCCGCCCGGCCCGCCGCTGATCCAGGTGCTCGCCCTGCTCGGCGGTCCGGCGTCGGTCACCGCGGTGGCCTGGTGGGAGATCGGCCGGCTGCGCGACCGGCACGGGGTGCGGCTGAGGGGCTGAACACCTCGTGGACGGGGCCGGTTCCGGCCCGCCACGCCTACCGCGCCACCGGTTCCGGCCCGCCCGGCAGTTCCAGCGGCCGGACCGGCCTGTGCTCCCGGCGGGAGAGTGCGCAGGCCTCGGCGACGCGCAGTGCCTGCAACGCCTCGCGTCCGTCGCACGGGTTGGCCCGCTCGCCCCGCACCACCTCGACGAAGGCGTTCAGCTCGGCCTCGTAGGCGGGCCCGAACCGCTCCAGGAACGTGGTCCACGGCTTGTCGGCGGCCGGCGGACCGGCCGGCTCGGTCGACGCGATCGGCGTCCGGTCGTCCAGCCCGACCGCGACCTGGTCCAGCTCCCCCGCCAGCTCCATCCGCACGTCGTACCCCGCGCCGTTGAGCCGGGTCGCGGTGGCCGTCGCCAGGGTGCCGTCGTCGAGGGTGAGGACCACCGCCGCGGTGCCGACGTCCCCGGCCTCGCGGAACACCGCGGGCCCGGCGTCCGAGCCGGCGGCGTACACCTCCGTCACCTCGCGCCCGGTCACCCAGCGCAGGACGTCGAAGTCGTGGATGAGCGTGTCCCGGTACAGCCCGCCGGACAGTGCCAGGTACGCGGCCGGCGGCGGCGCCTGGTCGGAGGTCATCGCGCGCACGGTGTGCAGCCGGCCGAGCCGCCCGGAGCGGACCGCCTCGCGGGCGCGGGTGTAGCCGGCGTCGAACCGGCGCTGGAAACCCATCTGCAGGACCGTTCCCGCCGCCTCGACCTCGGCGATCGCGTGCAGCGAGCCGGGCAGGTCGAGCGCGATCGGCTTCTCGCAGAACACCGGCAGCCCCGAGTGCGCGGCCCGGACGATCAGCTCGGCGTGGGCCGCGGTCGCCGTCGTGATCACCACCGCGTCCACGCCCCACCGGAAGACCTCGTCCACGCCGGGCGCGGCCGTCTCCCCGAGCCGGTGCGCGAGCCTCTGCGCCCGCGCGGGAGCCGCGTCCGTGAGGATCAGGGAGCCCACGTCGCGGTGACGGCTGAGCGTGTTCGCGTGGACCGTGCCGATGCGGCCCGTCCCGATGACGCCGATGCGCATGAGAACAAAGTGGAGCCCCGGCCACCGCACTGTCAATGTGTATGTCCGGACAACCGGACTACACGACTTCCCGTCAACCCGTCCCGGAGCTACGCTCGGGCCCGTGCCGAAACCAGACGTGGACCCGACCGCGCGGCTCGACCTCGGCGTCGACCGCAGCTCGCCCGTGCCGCTGTACTTCCAGCTGTCCCAGCAGCTGGAGGCCGCCATCGAGCACGGCACGCTCACGCCCGGCAGCCTGCTGGGCAACGAGATCGAGCTCGCCGCCCGGCTCGGACTGTCCCGGCCCACGGTCCGCCAGGCCATCCAGTCCCTGGTCGACAAGGGCCTGCTGGTCCGCCGCCGGGGCGTGGGCACCCAGGTGGTGCACAGTCAGGTCAAGCGCCCGCTGGAGCTGAGCAGCCTCTACGACGACCTGGAGGCGGCGGGACAGCGCCCGGCCACGAAAGTCCTGGTCAACACCCTCGTCCCGGCGTCCGCCGAGGTGGCGGCCGCCCTCGGTGTCGCGGAGGGCGGCGAGGTGCACCGCGTCGAACGGCTGCGGCTGGCGCACGGGGAGCCGATGGCGTACCTGGGCAACTTCCTGCCCACCGGTCTGCTCGAACTGGACACCGAGCAGCTGGAGGCCACCGGTCTGTACCGGCTGATGCGGGCGGCCGGGATCACCCTGCACAGCGCCCGCCAGTCCATCGGCGCCCGCGCCGCGACCGCCGCCGAGGCCGAGCGGCTCGCCGAGAGCACGGGCGCGCCGCTGCTGACCATGCAGCGCACGACGTACGACGACACCGGCCGCGCGGTCGAGTACGGCACGCACACCTATTAGTGCTTGGTCATGTGGGTGTCGGGGGCGGTATGTCGCGGTGGCAGGTGGGGCA